>DATKKD010000031.1:0-11281 GCA_035543435.1 Thermoplasmatota archaeon | reverse complement strand
GATGAAATGGCACACCGAGCCTTTCCCGTTCGTCCCTGCGACGTGCACGACCTTGAGCCCCTGTTGCGGGTTCCCAAGTTTCTCCATGAGGCTCGTAATCCGCTCGAGGCCGAACACCCAGCCGTACTTCTCGAACCCAGCAAGCCACCGCAGTGCCTCGTCCTGTGTCGTCGTACTAGTATCCCTCGGAATAGAGCACACCAGGAATGGTTTCGTACAGATCAAGCCATGAATCACCAGGAAGAATCACGACCTTACGGTCTACGATGGTTAATCGTTTCTGCGCAAACAACTGCACCGTCCGTGGCAGCAGCTGATGCTCCACAGTAAGGATTCTTCCGGCGAGCGCATCCCGGTCATCACCAGGAAGCACCTTCACCGCGGCCTGCAGGATGATCGGGCCGTGGTCCATCTCCTCGTCCATGAAATGCGTGGTGCACCCCGAGATCTTCACCCCATACGCGAGGGCATCGCGGGTCCCGTTCGTCCCCTTGAACGACGGCAGGAGCGCGGGATGGATGTTGATGAGCCTCCCATGCCATTTCCGGACGAATTCCGGTGACAGGATCCGCATGTACCCGGCGCCTACGACGAGTTCCACCTGATGCGTTGTAAGGATCGCATCGATCTCCTGTTCATGGGCTGTTTTGTCTTTGCCTTTAGGGTTGACATAGAACCCGAGGATGCCATGGGTCTTCGCACGCTCAAGACAGAGCGCTTCGCATTTATCGCAGACGACCACGACAACCTGCGCGTCAATCATGCCCTTCTCCGAGGCGTCGATGATGCTTTGCAGGTCGGTCCCAGAGCCGGATGCAAGCACCCCCACCCGTAGCTTCTTCACCCTGGTGCTCATAGGGTCAGGATATCGGTACGTGTTTAAAAACTTCTTTGATGACGTCGAAGGGAGCGTTGGTCTTAAACCCGGTCGGCGTGCAGTGGGTCCCTGTGACGAGATACCCTCCCTTTGAGAGTACTTCGAAGAGACGCTCCATGGTCGGCGGGGAGACTTTCAACAAAGACGAGAGGTCGTTGGTCGTGTAAAAAAACGGGGGACCATCTGCCTCTTCCTCCAGGAGGTTGAGAAGGTGCCAGAGTTGATTTTTGGTGCGAAGCTCCTTCGTGAACAACAACGTCCGTACCTCGGCAAGGACCCGCCGTTGCCCAAGGGTCCCCAGCCAGAGAGGCCCGATCCAGGGCCGTTCGTCCGTCGAGAGAGGCACCTGTTGTGCAGGAATCATAGAGAACTGGTTCATGGTAGCGTTCGCCGCGTTCCTCCCTTTTTTGATACAAACGTAGACACGAAGGTAATGGTCCGTGGTATAGCAAAGCAACGGTTCGATCCCTCTGTCGTATTTCGCCGCCTCGCGACACAGGAACCCAAGGAGAATCCGCAACCCGATCTCATGCATCGACGGACAATGGAGCGGCCAGGCGCCGTACCGCCGGTAGCACACTTTCGGAAACACGCCGCAGAGCGCAGCGGTGTCGGTCGCGGTGCAGGAGATGATGCCGTTGTTGCAAATGCTGCGCAGCGCAGAGTCAATGAAGTACACCGGGGAGCCGAACGGGTCGATGTCGATCGCATGGAACCTCTGCTCCGATAGCAAGACATTGAGATCCTTTTGGAGACAGGTGATGTTCTTTGCTTGCGTTCGCTGGACGTTCTGCACCATTAACTGAAAGGAATCAGAGTCCCAGTCGTTGAGCGTCACCTCGAAATCACCGGTAAGTTCATGGGAGTACCGGATCCCACGGATTCCTGAGGCGGCCAGACCATCAAGGAGCTGCGCATGAGCGGTTGCGTGGTTGAGGAACCACTGCATGACTAGGATGGAGAGATCCCGGTTCAATTCCATAGACGGGTTATAGAACGAGCCGCCCTCCCTCACCCCCGGTCCTTTCCCTGATTTTTTTGTGGCACTCACCAGAACCTCGGTGGTCCCTTCTTTGATCAGATGAGGCGTCGACGTCATGGCTAAAACAAGGGTGGGAGTTTCTCCGCCATTATCTTCTCGATCTTGTACGGGAGCAGATTCCTGTTGACCGGGGTGACCTCAAGGATTCGGATGTCGTCACGCCTGCGGATGTCCTGCAGGAGCGGCGTGCGCGACTTCTTGTGCAGGGTGACCATGATCGGTTTATCAGAATCCAGTGCTTCGATGACGACGTCGCAGAACTTCTCGGAGAGCATCTCCATCTTCCCGATCTCATCGATCACGATGATATCGATGGCTTCCTCGTTGATCGCTTTTTCGATCGCCTGGATCCCGATGCGCTCCAGGGCGCCGAGGTCGACGCCGTACTTCCCGACTTTATCCTTTGAGTCCATGTCCAAACGGGCGAACACCGCTTTCTCCTTGGTCTGCCAGTCCTCAACAAAGAAGCCGACCCGTTTCTTTTTTTCGATGATCGGGGTGGTGATCATCCCCTCGATCTTGTAACCGCTTTTCTGGATCTTCTCGATAATCTTCACAAGCGTCTGGGTCTTACCAACGCTCGGCATCCCAGTAATACCAATCTTAGGTATATCATCCATAACAGCAATATGTAATGCGATTTTTATTTAGAAATGTTTGCGTGGCAACGGAGAACTATCAGAAATTATAATTTTATGTGTATCAAAAAAAGAAGAAAGAGGGGGGTTAGTACCCCATGAGGTGCCGAAGAATTGGAAACATATGCGGGAACCTCTCGAAAAGGTGCTGAAGGAAGGCATCAAAGGAGAACTGGTACATCGCTGGCATCGGCGCCACCACTTGAATCGTGGACCAGTCACCCTGCATACCATAGATGTCTGTCGCCCGTGCCTTTATGATGTAGGTTCCCTTCATCTTCCAAATATGCGTCAGGTTCACCGCCTGCCCGGAATGGTACGGCCCTATCCCTGATGCGCCGTTCCCGTCGCCCCAGTCGATGTCATACAGGAGAGCATTGTTAAACTCACTCGTTGCATTCAAAATGTAGGTGTACGTCACATGAGGCTTCACCTGGGTTGGACCAGTGATCGTCGGCGGAAACGGCGGCGTGTCATTCTTGACGCTAACCTGTAAGGGGTCGGAGGCAGGGCTCATGGCACCCCAGCTGTCACGCGCTCGAACCGTCAGATTGAAGTCCCCTAATGTAGGCCAGTCATGGGATCCCGTTGCCGTTTGTCCCGAACTGTAAGGCCCCAGCCATCCGCTGTTTGTGCCGTCACCCCAGTTGAACAGATAGTAGACCTGATCACCATCGGGGTCCGAGGTGCTGCTGGTGTAATTGTACATCCTGTCCCAGCATACGGTTGTTTTACCGACTGGTGTGCTAGGCTTTTCAGGGGGATTACTCCCCACTAAAAGAGACAACTGTGACCCGGTGCCATCCGGGGTTTCTCCATACTGCGGGTGCTCTGGTTGCTGGTCATGGGCGAGTGCATATTGGTACGCCTCATCCATGGTGATGATGCCATTCCCGTCTGCATCGGCATTCACAGGGTTGCCGTACGCATCCTGCCCTGTCATCGCGGCGGTCCAATAGAAGACGTACTCATCATAGTTGAGATCGCCCATCGCATAGGAGTACTCGTCGTATCGGCAAGCGGATGACGCCACGATCGGCCCTGGCGGAACGACGACGTTATCGAGGAACCCTCCGGAAAAGCACGGTTCGAGCGTACAGATTTTTTCGCAATCGGGGAATGCTGCGAGCAGTGAGGCGAAATGGCTATCCGTGAGCGTCTCATAGTTCCAGAGGCACTCCACGGTGTTCCACCCGCCTTGCGTGTCCCCGTGATCAGTGGTAAACACAAACAACTTGTCATCGAACGTGAAATTCGCAGCAAGGTTGGTAAACACCAAATCAACATTCGCCAGGGTACACGCATATTGAATATCATTGACGCCATCGCCGTCTAAATCTGGATTTGAACTCTGACCGTTGTCTTGGTCGGGAGCTGTGCTTAATCCATCAGAGCAGAGGACAATGATGTTCTCCTGGGGAAATCCGTACGTGTATTTCAAGGTGACAAAGATGTTCGAGAGGTCGTCCCAATAGCGTATATGATTATTGTATTCATCGTACCCTCCGTTCATGAGCACCGCATACCGGCTGTCGATGCCACTTTTGCTGATACCCGAGGTGGTCACGGGGATTGAGGCTCTCCTATTTTGAACCGAGTAGAAAAACTGGGCATAGGGTGTGTCGATTACCTTATAGTCATGAAAGTTGAGCGGGGGGCTGCGTGCGTCAAAGACCTGGAGCTCCTGTGTCGGTTCTGCCAGGAAAACGTATTTTACCGGATGGAACAGGTTTGCCTCAGGGGAGGGATCGATATACATCGCGTACCCTGCACTTGGGGCAGTAAAGATGGTTTCTTTCGTCCCCTGAATGATGTCCCCCTTGGAGACCGGCCCCCAGAGGTAACTAAGAATTTTTGCATCGTCGTTGTACGAGAGCCGTTTGAGAATAGAATGCCCTATTTCATCATTGGTTGCCGTTGGCAAAGCTTGAGTGGTCATGGCCGAGAATGAGGTAGCCAAGAGAATACACGCTAGCAGATAGGTTGGTATCAAGGTTCTTTTTTTGTCGTTTATATCTATTATCCCCCAAGAGATGTTAATTACAATGTCGAACCCATTATTAAAAATATCGCTTCTATGAGTACATATGAATCTTGATCGACCATCTTTTATATATTGCCCGTGAAATTTTACTCGATTGTTAACTACCAGGCATCATCCATCCTCTAATAATAAGTGAGAAAAACAATTGTGATAGATAAAAGAATAAGATACTGTTGAGGATATGACTGGTTCCTTGGAAACACCATTTTTGGTGCACGAAAAAATATATATTATATATATCATATTAATAATTATGAAATGTCGACAGACCATGAAGACACTTCCGGTTCTTGTGATGGTTGCATGCGTTTCCCTGCCAATCTCTAACATATCTGTATCTGGGAACTTGCAAACGACGGGACCCTCGTTTTCTCCTGGCGTGGTTATCGCAGTCGCTTGCTCGGATCCGTACCCGACGCTCGGGGAGCCGGTGGCCTTGGTCCTCACGCTGGAAGGAAACGCAGCGGACCGCTTCAACGAGTCCGTCGATGTCACCGACGCATTCCACGGGTCAACCGCCGTGGACGACGCTGTGGTCCAGGTCTCTGGTAACGTCATGATTAGCAAAAGTACCATGACAATCGGAAGATTGCCAGCTTATAGGGAAAGCATCTCCTGGTATCCTTCCGTGGTCGGGAGCCACAGGTTCCAGATTCAGGCAGGGGCTTCATCGGAGTACGATTACAACATGAACGTAAGTTTCGACGTACAAGGCATCATCGCCCCCTCCTTCGGGTGTCCGAGCATCATCAGGAAGGATGCCATGCAGGATCTCTCTGTGACAATCGCTGAAAACAGGAACATCTCGGATGCGCCTACGCAACTGCAGAAGGTGAAACTCGAGGCGGTCGATGGATCGGCCTGGTATCCGTTAGATGATCAAACCTCACTGCAGTCTACCCAGATCGCCACGAGTACAGAAAGAGTGCAAGATGAGCTGACAGCCGGTTACTCCATCATCTCTATCCCTTACGGTTTTTACAACCTCTCCGTGACCACCACCAAAGGGACGTACACCTGGCCGCATGCCGTGAAAATCATGAAGAGCGACCCAACCACCTTCTCGATTCTGCAGTTCACCGACATCCACATCGGGAAATACGCGGATCCAGTGAACAAGAAACGAGAACTTCTCCATCTGATCGCTTACGCGAATGAGCATCTCCATCCTGACTTCCTCATTATCTCTGGTGATTCCGTGGATTGGTACAATGTTCGATGCCGGCGCAACGTCTTGCTGGATCTCCGAGAGACTCTGTTGACGAGCACGGTACCGGTGTTCATCGTCCCGGGGAACCACGAACGGTACGGCAACCCGCTTGGACTCTTGTACTATCCGTTCACCAACCTCACCCCATATCATCGGTTCCTGAATCCCTTGAATGATTATTCGTTCCACTACGGCAGCATGAACTTCGTGTTCCTTGACTCCGGGTATGATTATAGCAGATGGGAAATCACACGATTATGGAACACCACGCCTGAGGCGACAGGCCTCACCAACACCCAGATGTACCTCCTTGAGACGGTCTGGGGGGACAAGGGGTTGCATCAGATCATCACGATGCATCACCCTGTGGTCTATGACAAGAACGACTCAGGACCTGGAGCGGTGCCGAACAATCTCACAAGCGGTAACGACCAGTGCATCGCGTTCAACCGCGGTGCCTTCATCTCCTATTGTATCTCACATAACGTGTCTCTTGTGCTCGCAGGTCACACGCACGAGAGCCACGTGTTCAACTCGGAAGGGAAGGTAGAACCAGAGAACTCCACCGCGTGGCCTTTGTTCATCCAGACACGGTCCTCGACACTAAGCGAAAAAGAGAACGGTGGGCGCGTCATCGAGTTGGTCAACGGCGCCGTCGAGAGCTGTAATTATCTTGCCTTCCCCTAAGGTCTTTTTTGTATTGTTAGGTAGATTGGCCCGACGATGACGTACAGTACGAGAGCGAGGAGGAGGATGTACACGATGATGATGCTGGACGCCTCGTGGAACAGGATGACTAAGATGATGAGGGCTGCGGTGACAGTGTTGAGCTTTATTCCTGGTTTGGGGAACCGGACCGGTGATATCATGAGGAACGCGAGCAGCAGGATTACTGGGACGACGATCGCGAGATCCGGTTTGAGGATTGAAAGCGCCACGAGGAACAACGCGCTCACTGAGGTCGGCAATCCAAGGAAAAATTGGGAGTCTTTGAGGAAGGAGAACGAGGAGAGGCGGATGAAGCTACATACAAGGGAGAACATAAGTACTAGGCCGAAGAGGGGAAGCAGCCATCCCTCGGCAGGGAGCATACCCTTGAAGGTGGCGTAGACGAGGAGGAGCGGTGCGACCGATAACGACAGCATGTCCGCGAGCGACTCGAGGTACTCACCGATTGTACTGTTACCCAATCGTCGAGCGACATACCCGTCGAGGCCGTCGGCCAAAAGCCCGAGAAAAATGAAGACGGCTGAGTACCATGGTTGACCTGAGAGAACAAGGAGGATCGCGAGAAACCCGAACACCGCGTTCGTTAGCGTAATTACATCCGCAAAGGAGATGAGCCTAAGCATCGAGTTCCGCAAGCGTATCCTCTCCTGCCTTTAACCGATCACGGGGATGTATCGAGAGCGTCTTAATCTTTTTTGTCGGAAGGTATACATCGACGCGGGAGCCGAAGCGGATGAGACCGAGCCGTGCCCCTTTCTCAAGCGTGTCCCCTTGGGTGATGTACGGCACGATTCTGCGGGCGAGGGTACCAGCGATCTGCACGACCTTCACCATTCCGATGCTCGTGTGAATGAGGATGATGACACGCTCGTTGCGCTCCGATTCCTTCCTGAATGCGGGCAGATGGCTGCCCTTCACATGGGTCAATCTGGTGATGGCACCGCCAAGCGGTACACGGTTCACATGGACATTGTGAATGTTCATGAAGGTCGATATCCTCGTGCATTCGCCTACCTCGGGGTCCTGCAATCTGCTTATTTCCCGTATTGTTCCATCCGCGACGGCAACAACCCCACCCCCAACGAATCGTTCTGGATCCCGAAAGAAGATGAAGAGCAAACATGTGAGAAGGAGGAAGAAAACAAAAAGGACGATGAGAAGGACCTGGAGAATACCGTTGATGACAATAAGATACGCGAACGCCAGTGCTATCGTGACGACCAAGGAGGAGAGAACCCAAGCGCCACCGCCCTTAGCGAGTCGCATCATGCTTCTTCCCCAGCACACGTGCAATGAACAACTCGACAGGGCCTTGCCGCTTGGTGAGGTTGACAATCCCAAGAATCTCGTCGTACATCTCCGGGACAACTTTGAAGGTCAGGAGGAGCAGGAGAATCAAGGCGAGCAGGGACGCAAGCTTCCCAATCACGTTATGCGCGATGTCAAACGAGACCATGCCGTTTCCGACCATGATGACGACGCCAGCGTTGCGTACCAGATTCAGGAAATAAATCGGGACCACGGTCACAAGCAGGCCGAACACCCTGCGCTTCACAGCTGCCCGATTGATGGCTCCGATCATGCCCACGAACAGGACCATGGATTGGATAGCGGTGCAGGCAAAAATGATGGTGATCGGGGTGTTGTTGTACACGATCACCGAGTCGACCCGCGTGGCGTTCACCCCGAGCAGATGCAACAGGTCCGTGCTTTGCGCGGCGACAAAAAGGATGAACCAGTCCTTCAGACTTGGAATTGCGATCTCAAACGTGAAATAGATAATACCGGCAAGAAACGTTGCACCCGCGATCCAATTGAGGGATTCCGGGTGGTCGTTGCGCTTCCGTGAGAGCCATTCTTGGTACGCGAGGTACACAAGGATATACACCCCGATGACGCACACCGAGGCGTTAAAAATATCGCCATCCTCGGAGAGGTACAGGAAACTCGGCATGGTCGACCAGAAAGCCGCGAACAGCATCCAGCCTGCGGTTTTTAAGGTGCTGCCGGTGCTCTTCTGCCTCCAGAGGAACCCGGCACCGAGGAGGATGAGCCCGAGGAACAGAGGGACGTAGGACAACTGGGTCGCTCGAAGCGGCGGTGGGTACGGGAAAAGAACATACCCTGCGAGGAGCATGACGGTCGGTACCAAAAAAAATGCTAGAACAGGGATCACGCTTGCTGGTGTCTCAGGCTTGTTCATCAGGAAACGCTTCTGTAATCAAAGCATGGTTTAAGATGTTTATGTGAGAACAGCGGAAGAGGATGCAGGAACCTCGTCCCTGAAAAAGGACATGTTCCAGAGGAAAAAAGAAGGGTGAGCGTCTCCTACAGCAGCATAACGTTCCACAGGAAGATTTTCGCGTTCACTGTTTTTGTTGCGGAGACGTTTTCAGAACAGGTGACTGTGATCGTGATGCTCGGCACCGGCTTACTTTTCAGAATACCCAGCCCGATTCCTATGACCCTCTCCGTGAAAGAGAAGTTCCCACTCGTTGCGATGAGTGATGTGGTCCTCGTAAAATCTCGTTGTTGCATCCATAGCCCGCCTGAAATCGCGATACTGCAGCGTACGTTGGTCGCGTTGCCTTCCCCGGTGTTTTTCACGTCCACGGTGAGCCCCCAACCGTCGAACGTATCGATGGTAAACACAGGGTTTGGCCCCCCCGAACTGATGTGTTTCCATACCCCACCAGAGGTCTCATTGGTGTTGAAGGAACCTGCCCAACCGACCTGATTTGTCGTGAACGCCACTGAGAGTAATTGGGTAGGAATCGTATTGTTTTGGAACTCAGGGTAATCAACCCAGGTGTGACCTCCGTTAAGGCTGAAGGAAGCACCGGAAGCAGCTGATGCCGCACCGACGCTGACGTACATATTCGGCGTGCCAGGGACATAACAAATACTGTTGTCGTAGCAGACGCCCGTGAAGGGAACATCTGTCCAGGTTGTGCCACCGTCGGAGGTCTCTGAAAGATGAGGGGACGAGTCGAGGTTCACATCCAAGGCCAGCCCATGGTAAAGGTCCCTGAAAACTGGTTTAACAAAGGCGGAATCCGTGGTTTGTGCGACGGTCCAATGGTATCCATAGTCTATGGATTTGTAGACGCGACCTCGTGAGGTTCCGAACCATAGGGTACTGTTTATTGCCGTGGAGTACCCCGTGACACCGTATTCGCCATTCAGCGGCGGTGGGATATTCGCGGAGGGGACCCGAGTCCAGTTGATCCCGCTGTCATTGGTGGTGTACATCTCGAAGTAGCCATCGCGCGGGTCACCGAGGCACCAGCCGATGTTTGCATCAAAGAAATGCACGCAATCAGGGTAGGAGACCGTGGTTGAGGAATTGAACGCGGCGGTCGCTTGGCGTTGCCATGTAGCGCCACCGTCTGACGTCTTATAGATACCCTGAGGGCCTGGAGATGATGTCGCAAGCATGCACGCCCAGGTGGTGTTTGCGTCAAGCGCATCGATCATGGAGAACTTGAGGTCGGGGATACCAGGGATGGTACCTGGGGTCCACGTCGTCCCTCCGTCAATGGTTCTGGTGAAATCCTGACAGGGACTCGATGGGTTAAACCCATCATATCCTTGTGCCCAGGAGATGTTCTCGTTGACAATGGAGATGTAGTTGATGCCCCTGCCACCCGTCGTAAACCCTGACGCCTGTTCAACCCAGTCCCCCCTTGATAACGGCGTCACATCATGCGGGGCATGGGCACAGGGGGTTGGCTGCATTGCTGCACCTGGTAGGGCAAATCCGAGGAGAAGAGCGATACCAAAGAGATATCTTGCTTTTTTCATGACGTCCAAACGTTCCCTATCTTGTAATGAAAGAACGTTTTTATTTAAATGTTTCCTCTATATAATTTTAATAAGATGAAAAAAAGGATCTAGTCATGGGGAGAAAGAAATTAAAAAGAAAAAGAGGAGGGAGAAATCCCCCTTATTGGATGGTGACCTTCGAGAACATGATCTTTGCGTTCACGGTTTTTGTCGCGGTCACGCCTTCGTTACAGGTCAGGGACACGGTGATTGATGGTATCGGGAATTTCTTCAGGATCCCAAGCCCGATGCCTGTGATCTTCTCCGTGAAGTTGAAGCTAGCACCTGCCGCGAGAGCAGCTTGTGTGCCCGTGAATGATCGTTGCTTCACCCAGAAGCCACCAGTGATGTCGACGCTGTAGGCGATGTTGGTCGCACCACCGTTTCCTGTGTTGCTCACGGTGACCTTGATACCCTTCCCACCAGCGATGCTAATCGTGAAGTCCGGTTTTTGTTGTGGTGCACCACCAATGGAGTTGTAGAAGATATCCTTTTCACCATTCCTGTTGTCCACCCAGACGATGCCGCCCTGGTGGACGTCGACTGCGTTCTCTTCAGCGACCACGGTGCCATCCTGATGGTTCACTTGCGATGGTGCGCTCCAGGTGGCGCCACCGTCCGTGGAGTTCGTCAGGAACAGGTTCCCGTTCGCGATGTACGCACAAAAGAACGTTGAGCCGACCGCGCAAATATCAGGGTAGGATCCGCTTGCGGCAACCGTAGAGGTCCCCCAGGTGTTGCCGCCATCGTCACTATAAACGCATTTGACACCCGAGTTATTCATGTACACAATTGCTGTGCTGTTATCGAACGCTGCAATCGCCGGGTTGGTCCCCTCGCCAACATATAGTTGGTACGGGGTGTACTCGATATCTGCCTCGACGCTGGGGTCAATTTTCTTCCAGACAATCTGATT
>DATKKD010000030.1:0-5898 GCA_035543435.1 Thermoplasmatota archaeon | reverse complement strand
GAAGCATCACTGTAACTCTATCGTTTTGGGGGTTAAATCACGATACGCCTAGAACAATTATATCACCTCTTGTTGAATCATTTCGGGCATCAGCACTGGTGGCCGATCAATGAGCAGTATCATGAAATCCATGGGAGTGACCCCCGGTTCGAGATCATCATCGGAGCGATCCTCACCCAGAACACGGCCTGGTCAAACGTCGAAAAAGCCCTTGAACGCCTGAGGGAGCATCATGCGCTCACCGCCGAATCGATTGCACACCTGACCCTTCGCACGCTCAAAAACCTGATCCAGCCGTCAGGGTTCTTCAATCAAAAAGCACAACGCCTCAAAACGATCTCATCCCATCTGCTCCAGGAGTATCAAGCGAATCTGACGTTCTTTTTTTCCCGTGACGCACCAACAATCCGAAGAGAGCTGCTCGACTTGAATGGTATCGGACCGGAAACCGCGGATTCCATCCTACTCTACGCTGGTGACAAACCAGCCTTTGTGATCGACGCGTACACTCGACGGATCAGTCGTCGGCTCCCGCTTACCGCATCGACCGAGTCCTACGATGAACTCCAAGGATTCTTCGTCGAAACCCTCCAGAAGAGGTATCCAAAAGACCAGCTCGTCCCAGTCTACCAAGAACTCCATGCCCTCATGGTGGAGCTGGCGAAAAACTACTGTAGAGCAACACCACGATGTGACCAGTGCCCTCTGACTCGGTCATGCAAGAAGGTTCTCTAGCTTTTCCCGAAGCACGCCCGCGGGGATGTCAGGCAGCGAGATTATCTGGGTGACCCCAAGCTGACCTTTCCGGGCCTGCTTCATGTTGAGGAACCCTGCGTGTTCGATTTCCTTGAGGTATTCCCAGAACTGGGTATGCGCCCGGGGCTTCTCTTGATACTCCTCGCAGGTGATTGCATAGGTCTTCTCCGCCTCGCCTGTGTCGGTGTACGCGGTGCCGTCTTTCTGCAAACGTTTCGCAATGGACAAAAGCACGAGCAGTTGATGCCGCCCTAACGCCCGTAACTTCGACTCAGTGACCACGGAGTATGTCTCCGCCTTCGCGGCACGTACATGCTCGGGGCAAACCTGCTTCTGGCGCTGCTCATCAGCGAACAGCCCTGCCTTCCAGAGCAGTTCAATCGCGAACCGAGCGTCGCCGCTCTCGCCTGCGATGTCCGCTATCAAGTCAATGCTTTCTCCAGGGACGGTTCGTGGGTAGAACGCGAGCTCAACCCTCTGTTTCACGATGTCGTACAGCTCGCCACGGGTGTACTTCTCGAGAGCGATCGTGTTGCCACGTTTGAAGGTGCTCAGGGTCGCGGTGTCTATCATCGAAAACGCGTCCTTCTGCGAGACCATGATCACGGAGACAGGGTTGCTCTGTTTCGTCGATTCATCGTTGAACCGGGTGAGGTTATAGAGTAGGTTGGAGCCGTTTTTCTTCAGGAGTGCATCCACCTCATCGAGGGCAAGCAGGAGTTGTGCTTCTCTTCGCTGCAGGTGTGTGCGTAGGATCTGCAGCATTTCTTGTACCGAGAACCCGCGGTCGGGGAATCGTGGGTCAAAATGGGCGAGAATCCCAAGCAGCACGAGGCTGTCTGTGGATCGTTTCCTACAGTTGATGTGGACATACTCGATCATTACTCCCTGTTTGCGCGCGATGCTGACGAGGGACTGGCAGAAATGCTTCGTCATCGCGGTCTTCCCGGTCCCGACCGGCCCGTGGATGAACACATGCTGGGGGAGGCCTGAGAGGAGAGGTTTGAACATCGAAGCGAGCTTCTTCAGCTGCTCAATCCGATGCGGAAGCTCCGGGGGTACAAAATCAAAATCAAGCATCCGAAGCTCCTTGATGACCGATGAGGAGAACAGCTCATCCTCGATGACGCTACCCATAAACCAGGGTAATGGGGACTGTTCATATAAGCGTATCTTCAAGGGACTCACCATTGAAGATGAAAGATGGGAATCTATAAGGGGTCCAGGAAAAAGGTTATACGCAGGAAAGCTATGGAGGCTATCCGTCATGGGAGACGAATCTGTTCAAAAGACTGTTGAGTTTCTGAAGGAGGCCTTTCAGCAGTATTATACGTCCCATAAGATCGAACTGCCTGACCGGTTCGCGAGACGTGAATTCGCGTTCCTGTTCTTCGGCGGGAAAGGCATGGTGCGTCACCTTGGTTTTGAGAGGCGCGAGGCGGTCTGGGGGTTTCTGGAGGAAAGGACCCCGCAACACGCGTACTATTCATCCGCGTACTATCATCAGCCTGGTGCGGCAAAGATGCAGGATAAAGCCTGGATGGGTGCGGAGCTTATCTTTGACCTTGACTCCGATCATCTGCCGAACGCGGAACGCCTCAGCTACATGGAATCTCTTGAGCAGGTAAAAAAGGAGTTCAAGAAACTTGTAGTAGAGTTCCTCCTTGGCGATTTCGGGTTTCAGGAGAAGTACCTTGAGCTGTACTTCAGTGGCGGACGAGGCTACCATTGTCATGTGAAGGATCCGATGGTCCTTGATCTGGACAGTAATGAACGCCGGGAGATCGTCGATTACATCACAGGTCGTGATCTGCAGGATACTATCATCTTCCATGAGCAGGCCACCGCCAGGAAACGCTACGGGCAGTATTCGTTTGCGAGCGGGAAAAGCCTGAAGATGCCGACCCCGGACCAACCAGGGTGGAAGGGACGGATCAGTCGCGGGCTCATCGAGCTGGTCGACGAGATCAAACGAAGTGATGATCCGGAGAAGAAACTACAGGAGTTCGGGGTCAGTAAAAAGGAGGCGGAGCGGCTCGTTGCGGAGCTTTCCGAGGAGCGCATGAGACGCATCAAGGACGGGTTGTTGGATCAGTCGAAAACCATTCGTCGATTTTTTTTGAACCGTGCGTTGCGTACCACCGCGGTGTCTCTGAGCAGAGGGGAGACTGACGAGCCGGTCACCTGCGATGTGAAACGGCTTATCCGCCTGCCGTCTTCGCTACATGGAAAGACAGGTTTGAAGGTCGTGAAGATTGATGTCGACGGCCTTGACGCGTTTGATCCGTTGAAGGACGCGGTGGTGCTGCCGAAAGATCCCGTTAAGGTGACTGTGGTGAAACCTGTAACTATTATAATGAAGGACGAGACCTATCACCTCGCCGAAGGTGAACAGGAGGTACCTACCTACCTTGCGGTGTTCCTCATCGGCAGGAAGGAAGCAACCCTATAATTTATTGAAGTGATAAAATATTTATAAGTGCTAGTCGTTATTCCATGAGAAGATGAAAAACACAATCGCTTTGCTTTCTGCTGGGATCCTCATTTCTCTGTTGGCATCAAATGTCACCGCAATGGGAGTCCAACGGGACAACCTCCCCTTTACTCCCTCGGATACACCAGGAGATGTTTCAGCGATACGTGAACAGCACCTCTACGATTTCCAGCATCGGGTCCCTATCTCACCCTTAAGCATCTACCATTCCTACGCCGAGATGACAAGCTTGCTTTTCAGCCTCGCCGAGAATCATTCTGATATCATGAGGGTCACCTCTCTAGGGAAAACCTATCAAGGCCGGGATCTCTGGCTCGTGAAACTCTCCGATAACGTCAACCAAGAGGAGTACGAACCCGAGGTGCTCTTCACCGGTTCGCACCATGGGAACGAGCGACCTGGGTACGAGACCCTCATTTATTTCATCCAATACATGGCCGACTACTATCACAACGACACTGCAGTTCGGGACGCAATCAATAGTACGGAAATCTACGTCATCCCGATGGTGAACCCTGACGGCGTTGAGGCTGGCACAAGGAAAAACCTGGAACCGAATCACGGATCGTTCGGGTTCTCCAAAACCGTGACATCGATTGGTGTTGATCTGAACAGAAACTACGCTGGTCCTTGGTTCCTGCTGCTCCTCCGCCCGTTGTTCTATGACTCCTCCACGAGTTATTATGATAGGAGTGACGTCTATCGCGGTCCGCATCCCTTCAGCGAAAATGAGACTCAAGCGGTACGCCAATTCGTCGAGACACACAACATCACCATTTCCATCGACTACCATACCTTCGACCAGCTTATCCTGTACCCCTGGGGTGACACAAGACTGCCCACGCCAGACAAGTCTCTCTTTGTCTCTATCGGGGAGAACATCTCAAAGCTGGATAATTACACGCTAGAGCAATCCACGGCTCTTTACCCGACCCTCGGTGATGTCTGTGACTGGATGTATGCGAAGCATCATATTCTTGCGTTCACCATCGAGCTTGGAACAAGCTATGCACCGGAAAATCCTGTGTTGCTGCACAAGATGAGTGTGGACCACACCAGGGTGAACCTGTACATCTGTCAGCGTGCGCAGTCAATCGCAGCACAGCGATAAAGAAAAAAGAGGGAGAAGTTTTTTAGACGAACCGGATGGACTCCAGGTTCATTGGCGCGTTTGTGTTCATGTTCATGCGTTTGTGGATCGTGGAGGACAGGTCCAGGCATTTCGACTCCTCGCCGTGGCCGAAGATCACGCGCTCCGGGCGAGGCGACATGTTGTTGATGAACCCGACGAGTTGCCTGCGGTCGCTGTGACCAGAGAACCCGTCGCAGGTGTCGACGTTCATGTCCACGGAGAGTGCGACGATGTTGCCGCCGATGTTCATCGGGACTTCCTTTGCCCCACGCTGGACACGCCGACCGATCGTCCCTTCCGCCTGGTACCCGACGAACACGAGGGTGTTCTTGCTTTCACCAGCCCAGGATTTGAAGTACTCCATGACCGGGCCGCCGTTCATCATACCGCTCGTCGCAAGCACGACGCAGGGGTCACGATCAGCAAGGATTTTTTCCCGCATCTCGCCACTATCGACCCGCTTGAAAATCTCGGAGAGCAACGGATTGTCGCCCTGCTGGAATATCTGCGTCCGAAGCTTGTTGTTGAGGTACTCCGGATAGGCGGTGTGAATCGCGGTCGCCTCCCAAATCATCCCGTCGAGGTACACAGGGACCTCAGGGATCTCCTTGGAGCGAACAAGGTTCTCCAGCACGATCATGACCTCCTGGCTTCTGCCGACCGCAAAGACAGGCACGAGCACCTTACCTTTCTTCTTCATCGACTGCCGGATGATATCCTTGAGCCGGTCGGTCGCTTCCTTCCTACTGGGCTGGAAGTCGTCGCGCCCGCCGTAGGTGGACTCGATGACGAGCGTCTCCGCGCGGGGAAAATGGTTCACCGCAGGGTTGAACAACCAGGTGCGCTCGAACTTGATGTCACCGGAGAACGCGATGTTGTACAAGCCTTCACCGACATGGAAATGACAGATAGAAGATCCCAGGATGTGCCCCGCATTATGGAATGTGAGCCGGATATCTGGGGTGATATCGGTTGTGTCCCCGTACCCCATAGTGATGCAGTGTTTGATCACACTGCGGATGTTGTCCGAGGAATACGGCACTTTCTTCGCGTCCGCGGCCGCAACCTTGATGTAGTCCATCTGCAACAGGGTCATGAGGTCACGTGTTGGGGGCGTACAGTAGATAGGACCATCGTACCCGTATTTGAAGAGCAAGGGGACGAGACCGCAGTGGTCGAGATGGGCGTGGGTGATGACGACCGCATCGATCTTTTCCAGAGGGAGCACCTCGGGCAAATGGATGTATGGTGACCCGTTGTTCTCCGAGGACACATCGATGCCGCAATCAATCAGGACCTTGCTGTCTTGCGTGTGGAGCATGGAGCAGGACCGGCCCACCTCACGGAAACCTCCCAATGCAATTATACGAACGTATTTCTCACCAGTGGAGACACCACGATGGATCTTCCGACCGACCCTTCGGAGGATCTCCTTGCGCTCGTCGCTCATGGATCGGAGGTACCCACGGATTTCCTGCACGGTCTTCGATTGGATCGGTGGCGCCCGCACGATGCT
>DATKKD010000029.1:0-8378 GCA_035543435.1 Thermoplasmatota archaeon | reverse complement strand
TACGAAACTCTGGACGTCGACCGGAAATCTCACCGGGCCGAAGGATGTCGTCAAAGCAGTACGGAGCGGGTGCGGGTTTTTATTCTTCGACGGTCATGGGAATCCAACGCTGTGGGCGACGCACCCGCCGCACAACGGAAGCGCGTGGATCCAGGGGCTTTCTATCAAGAACATGCCGCTCCTGTGGAATTTCGGTAAACTGCCAGTGTGTGTCTGCGGGGGATGCCACAACGCTCAGTTCAACACGAGCCTGCTGCGACTCCTGAAAGGCTTTCTGCAGGAGGGGTTCAAGTATTTCAATTACCATGTTTACTACGATGACTGGGTGCCAGAATGTTGGGCTTGGAAGCTGGTTCGTATGAAGCAGGGTGGCAGTATTGCGACCATGGCGTACGATGGGCTGGACTGGTTCGCAGAGGGAGACTACAACAACGACAGCATCCCGGATTGTGTGCAGTTCTTCTCGGGATTCTTGAACACCCATTTCTTTAAAAACTACGGTGCGAACAAGCTCACTGTCCTCGGACAGGCGTACACACAGTCACTGACGGACTACCTGGACGCATTCTCTCCTTTCCAGGAGAGACTGGATGCGAAAACCGTGCAGGAGTTCGTCCTCCTAGGTGACCCGAGCCTGCAGATCGGGGGTTACTCGTAATAAGGGAAACACCAGCTCTTAGAGGTTGAACAACCCTCTTTCTCTTTTTTTATTATTTCGATAGCACCAGAATGCACAGAGGTCCTGACCTGAGCAGATCTATCGAACGAACGTATTACAAATATTTATATATTGGCAAGGAATAATAAGGAGACCGGGGATGATATGAAGATCAACCGAAAAGTCTTAGGAATTGTTATTTGTATGCTGATGATCACCGTCGCGTACCCTATCGTGGGCGCGAACGCCCCTTTGAGTGGACCCTTGAACCTGACGCCGCATCAGATGCTTGTGCGGGTGACGACCGGCTCGAGCGCTACCGCACTTCCGAAAGGTGTTGAGCTGGCCAGTGAGAACCCTGGCGCATGGGTGGACATCGTCATTCCATCGAACAGGCTTCATGAACTCGCGGAGATGGATCTCTCCTACTCGATTCTCATCGAAGATCTCGGCGCCTACGAAGCCTCCATGGCTGGCTCCTACCATACGCTTGCCCAGATTCAGTCGATCCTGGAGGGGATCGCGGCCAATCATTCAGATATTGCCACATTGTACAGCATTGGGACTACCTATGAGGGGCGGGATATCTGGTGTCTCGAGATCTCGGACAACCCCGGCGTCGATGAAGGCGAACCAGGGGTGTTCTTCATGGGGGTTCATCATGCCCGTGAGTGGCCGAGTGCAGAAATTTGCCTGTATATCGCGAATAACCTGACCGCCGGGTATGGTGTCAATTCTACGATTACGGACTGGGTGAACAGCAGAAGGATTTGGATCGTGCCTGTCCAGAACCCAGATGGGTACTACTACAGCCATGACCTGGGCATCGACTGGAGGAAAAACCGGGATTACTTCCCGCAGTATGGCACCTACGGCGTCGACACCAACCGGAACTACGACGGGTCCTGCGATGGGAATCCCTCTGGTGCTTGGGGGGCTGTGACATCCTGGGCTATCTCCCATTATCCAGATAACGAATGTTATGACGGCCCAGGGCCCACCTCGGAGCTTGAGGATCAAGCGATTGCGAGCATTTTTAAGAACAACAACATCAGCGCCTGCATCACCTATCATACCTATGGCGAGGAAGTGATGTGGCCATGGGGCTACACGTACGGAGTGACACCGGATAACACATATATTTCCCAAGTTGGCCAACAGATAGCATCACGGATCCAGGTGCAAAGCGGAGGAGGAACCTATGATCCACACCAGAGCGTCGGGTTATATCCCACCGTCGCTGACACGATTGATTTCGCCTATGGATACAGTCATTATATTCAAGGACATGCGACCTTCGTGTACTGTATCGAGGCTTGCAACGAGTTCCAACCACCGGCAAGTTACCTCAATCAGATTTGTTATCAAAACTGCAAGGGCGCGTTGTACCTGCTTGATCAGGCGCAGGACATCAGGGACACCGTGGCCCCTCGCGTCATCCCACCGGTCATCATCCCCATGGGAAACGATTCGGACGGCAACTACCGGGTCGCCTGGACGCTCCAGAATCAGGGTGCCAACCCTGATGCGTTCCAACTGAGTGAAATGAAGGGCCTCTCTTTGGAAACCGATGATGCCGAGTCAGGATCCGGGTTCTGGACGCTCGACGGATTCTCTCTCACTACCTCGAAGTCGTACTCCGGGAGCTACAGTTACAAAGCGACTAAAAATAGTGATTACCAAGTCTCCTCCATGACCTCCATCAGTCCGCTGCCCATCGTCAAAGGAATGACACTGTCCTTCTGGTGCTGGTACCGGGTGGAACAGAACGCGGATTACGCCTATGTCGAGGTGAGCGAGAACGGACGCACGTATGATGTACTTGGCTCCTTTACAGGCTCATCAGGGGATTGGGTCAATAAACAGTACAGTCTGGATGATTATTCCGGGAAGTCCTTGTTTATTCGGTTCCGCTATTGCACCGATGCCTACGGGCATCAGGACGTGTTCTATATCGATGACATCGCGCCCATTGCCATTTTCAACTCCATTACTAACCTTTCCAGCAGCATCACGAACACCTACTATGACATCACGAACCAACCGCTGGGGATCTACTACTATTGCGTCAGGGGTCATAACACCGCGCGCGGCTGGTGCGACAACAGCACGCTACAGATCATCAACGTCACCCAAGGTGGCGGGGAAACCTATCCGGTTCTCCAATTGGGAAACCTAACGCTTAAACCTGGGAAACTCTCCGTCTCCGTGAAGAACGTCGGCACCGCGGAGGCGAAAAACGTGAACATGACGCTCCGGGTGACCGGCGGCGTCCTTGGCTTGATTCACAAGGAAAAAGAGGTGACGCTGCCACAGCTTGCTGTCAATCAAACACACACGATTACGACCGACGGGTACCTCATCGGGTTCGGCAAAATCATGATCTTCGCGTCCGCCAGCTGCCCCGAGGCGGTACCACCGGTGGTCTCAGAGAATACCACAGCGAAAATCCTGCTGTTCTTCCTCATGCTATAGGGGCCTTTCCCCCTTTTTTCTTTTCCCACAAAGTTTTTATTATTATAGAATATCTATATTTATCTAATTCAAAAGGGGGACTGCTATGAAGAACCTACTTACATGGTTCATGGTTGCCCTGCTCCTTGTCAGTAGCGTGGGAGTGGGCACGAGCGTGTTGAAGAGCGAGATTAAAGGACAATGCATAGAACGCTGTTCTTTTTCCACCGTTCATCTGATCGAAGGCGGAGACGATGTCCAGGTGCAACTTCCAGAGGCCACCTCGTTCATCACCACCATGGAAGGATACCAACTCCCGGTCGTGACCCAGGTGTACACCTTCCCGTTTAAGACGACGATTACTGGAGTTACCGTTGCATTTTCCGGCATCCAAGAGATGCCTCTCTCGAAACCGATACAGGCAGCCTTGCCGCCCATCCCTGATGACCCTACGATTTCAGTCGACTCTGCACCGCTCACCGCTCATCTGAACCTCGTAAATCCTTCATTCAAGTACTCCGTGGCGGCTGGTCTTAATCGTACCGGCGAGGTAAACTATCTCTCCGTTCATCTCTATCCAGTCACCTATGCTGCCTCCGAGCATGTGCTGGTGGAGGCGACATCTGCCGTAATCACCATATCCTATATCCCGCCGTCACCCTCCCAGGCACCGACGTCCCAGCATGAGCTGGTGATCATTGCGCCAAAGGAATTCACCAATGCATTACGACCATTGGTCACCTTCAAAGAAAGCAAAGGATTGACGCCGGTCCTTGTGACCCCTGGTGACGCCTGCAAGGGCACCTTTTTCCCGACGCAGGGTCGTGACTGCGCTGAAAAGATGAAGTATTTCATCTACGACGCGGTCAACCAATGGGGAACAAAATACGTGTTGTTGGTCGGCGGGAGATACGGTGGGGTGAACAAAGAGACCTGGTGGGTCCCTGTTCGGTACTCCCAGTTGAACGACGGTGGTGAGAGCAGGTACCTCACCGACCTGTATTTCGCTGATGTCGACAACAGTAACGGAAGTTTCTCCAGCTGGGATTCCAACAACAACGGTCTGTTCGGGGAGTGGAACACGACGTACCATGACGTGATGGACATGCTCCCGGACGTGTGCGTCGGCCGCCTGCCATGTACGAGCGTGAGCCAGGTGAAGACCATGGTAGATAAGATCATCACGTATGAAACCACGACCTACGGGTCAGCATGGTTCAAGCGGTTCGTCGGCGTCGCAGGTGATACGTATCCAGCCGCCAATGACACTTGTTACGAGGGCGAGATGGCGACGAACGCCTCATACGCCCAGTTGCAGAGCCTTGGTTTCAATGCCTCCTTCCTGTGGACGTCCAATGGAAGGATGACCGGCCCGGAGTCGGTGATTGCAGAGCTGAATAAAGGTTGTGGTTTTGTCCATTTCTCCGGTCACGGGAATCCCATGGTCTGGGCGACGCACCCGCCACAAAACGATTCATGGGTCTATGGCCCGAATTCCTTTCAGATGAGGAAGCTTTCGAATGGTGACGCGCAGCCGGTCGTGATCGTCGGCGGTTGCCACAACAATCAGTTCAACACCAGCCTGCTGGAGATAATCCATGGTCTCCTCCAGGACGGGTTGCAGTACTTCAAACGGACGCGCCCCTTTGGGGAGTTCTGGTATAACGAATGGATCCCCCGCTGTTGGGGATGGTCCATGGCGAGTCGAATGAAAGGTGGTGCGATTGCGGTCATCGCGAACACCGGCCTCGGGTACGGAGCACCTGGGAACCATACATTGTGGGAGATGGGCCGATTCCTCGAATGGCTGTTTTTCAAGGCGTACCATGACGGTCATACGAACCTTGGGGAAACCCACGCGTGTAGTCTCATCGACTACATGAAGGAGTATTCTCCCATGGATAGTCAAGTCGACTGCAAGATTGTGCAGGAGTGGGAGCTCTTCGGAGACCCAAGCCTCCAGATTGGTGGGTACCCATCCTAAACACTCTTGATTCTGTTATTCTTTAGAAGAAATATTTATATATCGATAGGAAAATAATGTACGTCGGGGAATGTTATGCGATTTGGTCCCTTCATCATGGTAGTGGTGGCTCTGCTTTTCGTCTCATCGAGCATGATGGTGCCAGCGAAACATATCGAATTTTCTCAGGCGACACGGTCTGATGACTCCTCGGCCATCATCCAGATGATTCAGCAGATCAACGAGTCCATGCTCTATTCGTACCATCACGGGCTCATGAAATTTGGACCACGCTATACAGGTACGGCCAGCTGTAATCTCGCTGCGCAGTACCTGTACGACACGTTCCAGACGATGGGGTTGCCCGTCGAGTTTTATGAATGGAAATACGGCGGGTTTCAAAGCAAGGATGTCGTCGCAACCTTGCAGGGGACCGATGGCGGCAGTACCGCACAATACATCTTGTGTGGGCATTACGATACGGTCAAGGTGGCGCCGGGGGCTGACGATGACGGTTCCGGGACCGCCGCGGTGCTTGCAATCGCCTCCGTGCTGAGTAAGTATCAGTTCAACCATACGATCAAGTTCATCTGCTTCTCTGGCGAAGAGGTGGGAACCTACGGGAGCTTCACGTACGCGCGGGAAGCGTCATACAGGGGTGACAACATCATCGCGGTGCTGAACATGGACATGATCGGGTATGCGAACACCATGGAAGGGGGTCGTACCCTGCGGTTTTTCCCGCCGCTACGGGCGCGATGGATCGCTGACTTTGCGACCACCATCGCCGAGAAATACAACGATCTTCTCGATATGAAGGTCGCGACGTATCCGAGCTATCCTGGTGATGACTCCCAATCGTTTGACGATTACGGATACGACGGCGTGTGGATCGCCCATCAGGACGGTTATCCCTATGGTCATTCTGCGAACGACACTGCGGATCATCTGAACTGGACGTACTACACGAAGGCGACGAAGCTTATGCTTGCGGTCACCGCGGAGATAGCGCAACGACCAATTGATGTTGAAGTGATGCTCCGAAAACCCCTTGAAGGGTATCTCTATCTTTTTAAGCGGCCTATCCTTCAGACCTCGTTCGGGAAACAGTGGTTTGACGGGCTACGCGGGAAGACCTTTATCATCGGAGGACGGACCATCGCAACCGCCGAGGTCGAAAGCTCCGAGCCTATTCAATACGTCATTTTCTGCGTTGACGGCCAATTCTTAGTGTGGGATTCTCAACCGCCGTATGAATGGCAGATCCAGGGATGGTTCTATCCACTCCTTGGGAAGCACACCATTGAGGCGTACGCCTACACCACCTCAGGGAAGGTGGCCTCCGATGAGATGGATATTTTCATCCTCTCTCTTTCAACTACCTGGAAAAAACCTTAAGAAAAAATGTGGGTTTTGGAGTTAATCGAGGACATGAACATGAAGAACACCAGAATCGTGCTGATCGTTGCATTATTTTTGTCTCCCGCTTTATTGCTTTCAAGCGCCGCCTTTTCTGCACCAGTTGTTCTCGTCACTGGATTCGGACCGTTCCAGAACTACTCGGTGAATCCCTCGGGGTTGGTCGCCGAGGCGTTGAACGGCTCATCTGTCGCCGGCACCTTGGTGGTGGGGGTGGTACTCCCTGTGGACTACAACGAGTCCGTGGACCTCGCCATTCACGCGATCCAACAGTACCGACCGATCCTGATTATCAGCTGCGGGCTGAATCCCCGTGCCCATGCTATCCATGTGGAAACCATCGGGGTGAATCTCCGTCGGTATGACAAGGGTAATGGACACTTGTCGTTTCCACGAAGAATCGAGCAGTCCGGGCCTCTCTTCCGGACCTCAACCTTGCCGGTAAAGCCCGTTGTGCGAGCGATTCGTGGTGCGAACATCTCTGTTCAACGAAGCTTTTATGCAGGGATGTACGTGTGCAACAACCTGTTCTACGAATTACTGAAATACACCTACGGGTTGAACGACTCGGTCCCTGTCGGGTTCTTGCATGTTCCGTTGCTTAGTTCCGAGGACCCTGAAGGGATGCCTATGGGCGACATGGTTCATGCGGTGACTCTTGCGATACAAACGAGCCTGCCGTCCATTGGCTATGCGGATTGATGAGGAACTGCTCATCAGATCGCTTTTCTTGTTCATGCCTGGGTATAACCATCTCTGATGTCGAGGATGGTTGAATTATTAAACAACCTTTATAAGGAACTATTCACTCACAACGCCCATGCGTGATGTGACCAAAGCACAACTCACGATCGGTCTTCTGGCGTACTTCGCGACCATCTGGGACATCGCATTGAATCGGACGTACGCGAATATACCGTATGCGATTGGGGTGATTGTCCTTCAGCTGGTTCTCCTGCTGATTTTGTCGTATGTGATTATCGCGATGCTTGAGTGGGTGAAGGTGTTTGATCTTAAAACCAATGCAATTCTTACCTTATTCGTGCTCGTTACCTTAAACCTCCTCACTACCCTGCATATTCCATAATACAGGAAGTTCGTCCTACAGCTCTGTGTTCGTCTTGTTAGTGAGAGCTCTTAGGACGTGTACGGCGCCGGTGACATCACCCTGTTCATCCAGGATTGGATATCCGTCGATCGCAAGCTGTCGTTGGAGATGCGGCTCGAAAAATGTAAGGGTCGTCGGTTTTTTGGTGCGTTGCACCTCGGTGCAGGGGCAGGGGGCAGGAGGCTCAGACGACCCATGCAGGAGCTCATAGCATTTTTTCCCGAGGCAGTCCTCAAGTGGGAGATGAAGGAACCCTGCGAATGCCTTTGTTGCACGGATGACGGTGCACTCATGGTCTGTGGTGAAGATCAAGTCAGTGATGGCATTGAACGTGAGGTCACACTCCTGAGTGCATCGTCTCAGCGACGCCTCCGTGGTTCGTTGGTTCGTGACGTCGTCGATGATGAGAGTGACACCTGGTTCACCGTCATCGTTTATGGTGGGGATGTAATGGATGAGGAGAAATCGTTGATGATTGCCCTCAACGTACCGTGTTTCGATAATGATTTTTTGGCCATGGGATGCTGCGTGCGCATGGCGTGCAATCTCGGGGATTTGGAAGAACTTGATGGTAAAGGTGTCAAGGGAACGTCCGATGATGTCCTCCCGTTGGATGCCGAGCGCTGTGAGGAGGTTGTCGTTTACCTGGAGGAAGTGGAGGTCCTTATCCAGAAGGGCGATGTATTGATAAGTGTAGTTCAAGATCGTGGAAAGTGGGATGCGTGTGGACGGGAAGAAGACCTTGGCGGGGCCGAAGGTGACCATGTCTGCTTGCC
>DATKKD010000028.1:0-13862 GCA_035543435.1 Thermoplasmatota archaeon | reverse complement strand
GGCATCGTGTAGAACGGTTTGGAGACCAAGGGGTACCTGGTGATAAAATAGAAGTCCTTACCCTGCCTTGCCATGAGGTCTCCTAAGAGTTTTTCATCCTCGGTGGTGAGGTCCTGGCCCCAGATGATCGGGGAGCCCTGTTGCTGAATCATTGCCACTACCTCGTCGTAGGGAGCCCGGGTAAACGGCAGCTTCGGGATAGCGATCGTCTTATTAAGGACCGCAAGCTCCTCGGTGCATTCGCTGGCACGCTTCCACATCGCATGTACTAGGTGCTCAAGGACTTTCATGACATCCTCCTCGCTTTGGATGAACGCCATCTCGACGTCAACCGCTGTAGATTCATTGAGGTGCCGTCGGGTGTTGTGCTCCTCTGCCCGGAAGTACCAGGCGATCTCGTACACCCGGTCAAGGCCTGTCCCCATGAGACTTTGCTTATACAACTGCGGTGACTGTGCAAGAAAAGCCTCCTTCTCAAAATAGTGAAGTCTGAACATGTCAGTGCCGCCCTCAGAGGAGCTTGCGATGATCTTTGGGGTGTGCACCTCGAGGAACTGCTGTGACCGGAGGTACTCATCCGCTGCCGCAAGTACCGCGCTGCGTATTTTGAAGATCGCCTGTTTCTCGGGTTTTCGCAGGTCAATGACCCTGTTGTCAAGCCTGGTGTCGAAATCAGCGTCGACCTTGTCGACCACGCCAAGGGGAAGAGGCGTTGCTGCGATCGAAAGCACGGTCGCCGTCTCAGGGAGGATCTCATACCCGTTCCTCACCTTTTCGTTTTCCTTGCATAACCCCTTCACCGAGATGACGGACTCCCGCGGAAGATTGAGGAGCTGTTCGAACAACTCCGGGGTTTTTTTCTTAAGGACTGTCAACTGCAGGGTCCCTTGCTTATCGCGAAGGATGAGGAACCCGATCGATCCGAGGTTGCGGATGTCCTCGACCCAGCCAGCGACCGTGATCGAGGAATTATAGTCTTTTTTTGAAACGTCCTTTGAGTAGTGGCTTCGATACATATGAAACTCCGTATTAGGACAATGAATTTAGTCTTTTTGACAGAAACACAAACACCATTCCCAGATTTTTCTTGTTGTCCCATGAACGCACGATGTCTCGAAGGTCAGATTCCTTGGCATTGCTCAGCGTCTGGGCCCAGTAATCGATACGAGGGATCGCTCTCGTCACGTTATCCACGATCGTGATCGACGCGGCCTTCGCAGTCCTTGATAAAGGGTTCAGGTCAATCGCGATCACGGTTTTTCCCATGGATAGTAGTGCCTCGCAGCGGTCGCCATCCTCAAGCGGCACGAGGACCACATCAGCAGAGAAAATACCTCGCCGGTCGCAGAGAGCGCGGTCGTGAGTAAGACCAGGTATTCTCGCGGTGGGGCGCACACCGTACACCGTGCTCGCACCGTTCTTGCGAAGAAGCGCCACGATCCTATTCACCCGCGCCTGGGTCCTATGGAACAGATTCACCTCGAGCTTCGCGGGGATCGTTTCTGATAACATCACGCATTCCTTTGCGGCGAGGGCAGCGACATTCCCGTTAATCGAAATCACCGGGTTTGACGCACTGAATAACGCTGCGGCCGCGACCCTGGCGGCCTTGTCCGCCTGAGGAATCGTTGTCTCACCAAGGAGGTAGTCGAACGCCTCCCCACGTCCATGAGCGATGAGACCGGTCTGATGCACTATCTTTTGCTTCACAGCCCTTGAGAGGGTCTCGCGCGTCTGTAACGAAAGATAGCGGGGATGGCTCCTTGGTATTTTCTTCATGAAATCGAAGGAACAATGCAACCTTCTATTAAAACATTAAGCATACGAAATGAGGAGGAAAAATCCTGCTCCTTATCCGTACATGCTCGGCTGCGGGATCTGACTGGCACCGGTCACGATCGGTTTCGCCTGCTTATGGAACTTCTGCAGCTGCTTCTCGATGCGCTCCGCCTCGTCGTACAACGGTCCCACGTTGATCTCCACGCCGATGACCACACCGATGACGTTGATCGCGGATGCGGCAGCGCGCGCGTCCGGATAGTTCGGGTGCGCCTCGGCAAGGATCGAGATCACGTCGAACTTCTCATGCTTCCCCTTGTTCAAGAGCACCCCGGAGACCCCAGCGATGATCCCGTTCTTGAACTGCGGGATGTTCTTCGCCTGCAGCATCGCCCGTGCGTTCTCGGTGGAGCCGATGGCGTACGCATCAACAATCATCTCCTCCTCAGAGGTTTTCCCTTCCACCACCATCCCTTCAGGGGAAATCAGGAGTTTGCATCCTTTCTTCTTTGCCCAGACCATGATGGTGTCGGAGATCGGATTAATGAGGTTTGGTTTTGGCTTAAACTCGGAGACAAACACGGCGATCTTCTCCCCGTTCGGGACCGCGCCCCCGTAGATTCGCACAGGGGAGAGCGGCTCGCCGGTATGTACGACAGACAACGTGGGGAAGAACGGTGAATCAATCGCCCCGATTTGTTTCAGGCCTAAAGCATCAATGAGGTAGTTCGCGACGATCGTGCTGACAAGCCCGATGGACGGAAACCCTGCGATGACGGTCCCGCCCGCGAGATTCATCTCTTCATAATCAACGATTTGCACATCTTCCAATCTGCATCACCACGTACTGCAACCTACATCCGTAAAGGGGTTTTAAAGGTAATTGGTTGACACGCAGGTCAATGGCTCATCCCTTAACGACGCCGAGCGGAAGCAGTCGGGCGACCTTGAAGGACAATCCGGCACCGTGGGTGACGTTGACCACCTGGCTGACGTCCTTATACGCATCCGGCGCCTCCTCTGCCATGACCTTCCAGCTCGCAGGGTGAGCGTAGATGCCTCTCCTTTTGAGCTCCTCGACGATCTGCTCACCGCGATACCTTCGGACGGCGTCATTACGTGACATGACTCGACCAGCCCCATGACAGGTCGAGCCGAAGGTCTCCTCCGCCTCTTTCGTGCCTTTGAGCAGGTAGCTCTCCGTGCCCATGTCCCCGGGGATGAGCACTGGCTGGCCGACATCACGATACTTCAAGGGGATCTCCCTTCTCCCCGGACCAAAGGAGCGCGTCGCCCCTTTCCGATGTACATAAACCATGCGTTTCTTCCCGTCGATCTCGTGCTCCTCGAGCTTCGCGATGTTATGGCACACGTCATAGACGATCCCCATGTCCAGGTCCTCTGCGCGCCGGTTCAACACCTTCTCAAACGACTCACGCACCCAGTGCACGATCATCTGTCGGTTGCACCATGCGAAGTTCGCGGCGCACGCCATGGAATGGAAGTACTCCTGGCCCTCTCTCGAATTCACGGGTGCGCAGGCGAGCTGCCGGTCCGGTAACCATATGTTATATTTCTTCACGGCTTGCTCAAGGATTCGGAGATGGTCGGTGCACACCTGATGCCCGAACCCGCGGGACCCCGTGTGAATCATCACCATGATCTGTCCTTGTTGATGGATCCCGAAGGTCTTTGCCGCGACCGGATCATAAATCTCCGCGACTTTCTGGATCTCTAAAAAATGATTCCCAGCACCCAACGAGCCCAGCTGAGGGGCGCCTCGCTGTTTCGCCTCGTTGGAAATCGCTGAGAGCTCGGCACCAGCAAGACACCCGTTCTCCTCTAAATATTCGATGTCCTCCTTCCAGCCGTATCCGTTCTCCACTGCCCACTTGGCACCGAGCTTGAGCACATCATCAAGCTGCTTACGGTTCAGATGTACCTTCGCCTTCGACCCGAGCCCCGATGGGATGTTTATGAACATCTCGTCGACGAGCCGCTGAACTGTTTTAGAATCTAAATCACTCTCTTGAAGGTTGGTCCGCATCAGCCTCACACCACAGTTGATGTCGAAGCCGACGCCACCTGGTGAGATGACGCCTACTTCCGCGTCGGTCGCCGCGACGCCGCCGATGGGAAACCCGTACCCCCAGTGGATGTCAGGCATCGCGAGGGATTTCCCAACAATCCCAGGGAGCATGGTGACGTTCGCTGCCTGCTCAGGTGCGTTGTCCTTGCGCAGACCGTCAATCATCCCGTTGTCAACGTAGATGACTGCAGAGGTCTGCATGTGAAGATTCCGCTGCTCACCCTGGTAGCTCTGCGGGATTTCGAAGCGGTAGTCCTTGATTTTGCGCAATGGGCCGTTCCAGTTCATAATCGTCAACGTTCCAATGAAAAAAGGCTTTAAATACTCTCCGAGGTCGCTTATTTTTTCTTCTTGAGGTACGGCACCTTGGTGTTTTTACGGACCGCGATCTCGTACCCCGAGGGAAGCGGTATTGGGGTCCCGTCCACTGATTTCTCCTTGCTGAAAAAATGAACCGTCGTCTTATGCGATCCTCTTCCCCGCTCTCTCTCGTAAAGGGTGTACCGCCCGTAGGTGGCTGGGCGGGTGTCCTCATGGTTGTTAACAGAGAAAGATTCCCATTCGGTGACATCCTTTGGTTGCCCCTTTGGTTTTTTGCTTTTGGGTTTCTTTGAGAAACTGACAAATTCTTCATCCGGTGTCGTGACTGCTTTCTGTTCGACCTCTTTTTTGATTTTCTTCGCGAGTTTTCGTTTGATGCCCCTGATATGCACAAGGTCGTCGACGGTGGCTTTCCGCAGGTCTTCTAACGAGAAGTACCCGTTCCTATACAAGAGTTCCCCGACGTGGTCATCGATGCTTTCGATTTCTTTGAAGGCGGAGATGTCAGGCTTGATTACCGGTTGGTCGACTGGTTCCTCCATCGGCTCCTCGGGCGTTGGTGGGGTCTCCATGGGAGCAACCTGGGGTTCTTCAGATTCTTCGGGGGTCACTCGTTGCGTTTGCTCCGCTTCCAATTTTTTCTGTCGTTTCGCTTCTTTTTCCCTTTGTTTTACCTCTTTGCGTGCCACCTTCTGCTCGAGTTTTCGTTGACGTTTCTCCTCTTTTTGTCGAAGTCGTTCCGCTTTTTTCTGCGAACGGGTTTGCGGTAGTACTTCACTTGCGATGGGTGGCGCCCATGTCGATGGCGCCTCAGAGATCCTTTCATGAGTAGGTTCAGACTCTGACGGGGTGAACTCAGGGATCTCTTCCGTTGATGGTGGTTTTTCAGTGATGGTGAAATCGTGCACCGAAGTCTCAGTGACGGGTTTCCAGAGGGGAAGGTCCTGGTCTTTCAGCGTTTCTGGGGTCGTGATGGACTCCCGCATTCCTGGCTCCTCTGTGGCGTGAGCAACGGAGAACTCAGGGTATGTGATGTCCACCTTTTCGATTTCAATCAGATCCTCGTCATCAAACGAAAGTTCTTCAGGGAGAGGCGGCATCTCGATAGTCTCCGGAGAAGACACAGGGGTAAACTCGGGCAGCGGCTCAGTCGTGGATGCCGGACTCTGTTGGGAAGCCACAGGCTCGAACTCAGGCAACGATATCGGAGACTTTGAAACAGGGGGCGATATCGATATCGTTGGTTTTACGCGAGGGCGAATCATGACAGTGGGTTGTAGTGAGGATGATACTCTCGATGGTGTGATCGAAGGCATCGATCGAAACACCGGTGTCTTTTGGGTGAGTCGCCGTCGTACGGAATCAAGAGACGTGTCATACGTGGTTAGCATTTTTGTAGCATTCGGATCAGAGGGGTTATCGAGGATTCTTCGTAATTTTTCGATGTCGTCGACGATCGGTTTTTTCTGTTTCGCCATACTACCTATAATGTATCATCCTCCTGGTATATTAATAAATTCCCTCCTGTTTTACCTGGGATTGACCCCGATTCTTTCTCTCAGAACCTCTGGATACGAAGGTTATTAAACCGTGTCCTCATTCGTCTGTTTTTGATGGAAATGGGCTTCATCCATAGGGATATTATTTCTATTAAAGACTTTTCCAAGGAAGAAATAGAGGACATCCTTGAGTGTGCGAAACGCATGATCCCGTACGCGAAGGGGGAGAAACACACCTCGCTTTTACAGGAAAAAATCCTCGCGACGTTGTTTTTCGAGCCCAGCACGAGAACGCGGCTCAGTTTTGAGAGCGCGATGCACCGGCTGGGCGGCAAGGTGATCGGTTTTTCTGACCCGAGCGGCACATCGCAGAAGAAAGGGGAGAGCCTCGCGGACACGATCCGTATGGCTGATTCCTACAGTGACGCGATCGTCATCCGGCACCCACAGGAAGGGGCAGCCAGGCTTGCCGCGGAGTTCGCCCAGGTCCCCGTGCTAAACGCAGGCGACGGGGCCGGTCAACATCCGACGCAATGCCTGCTTGATCTTTTTACTATCTCAACCGAGAAAAAGAAAATAAAGAACAACAATGTCGTCCTGCTCGGCGACCTCAAATACGGGCGGACCGTGCATTCACTCGCCTATGCGCTTGCTCTCTTTAAGGCGGAGCTGACGTTCGTATCACCAGAGACCTTGAAGATGCCCAAGGAGGTTATCAACGAATGCAAGGACCTTGGAGTTGAGCCGGTGAGTACGACCAGCCTTGAGAAAGCAATCAAGGACGCGGACGTGCTGTATGTCACACGGATACAGAAGGAACGGTTCCCGGACGCTGAGGAGTACAACCGGGTGGTCGGCAGCTACCGCATCGATGCCTCCCTTCTCAAGGACGCGAAGAAGGATCTCATCGTGATGCATCCGCTCCCAAGGGTGAACGAAATCGACCCGAGCGTGGATGTGACCCCGCATGCCTTGTACTTCAAAGAGGCGTTCAACGGTATCCCGGTGAGGATGGCGCTTCTGTCGCTCATCTTTGGAGGGAAGAAACTATGAAAACGCTCAAAATCACCCCCATCAAGGACGGCACCGTTATCGACCACATCACCCCTGGGCGGGCCCTGAAGGTGCTTCGAGTGTTGAATCTTCCCGAGTCATCATCCTCGGTCGTCAGTATCTTGATGAACGTCACTGGAAAGAAAGGGAAGAAGGACATCGTGAAGGTCGAGAACCGGGAACTGGACCCAAAGGAAGTGGACAAGATTGCTCTCATCGCTCCGAAGGCGACGATCAACATCATCCGCGACTACGAGGTCGTAAAGAAACACATCGTTGAGATCCCTGACGAGGTCGTGGGAATCACCCGATGCTCGAACCCCACCTGCATCTCGAACGCGCGGGAGCCGGTGGAGAGCAGGTTCCATGTGATCAGTAAGGATCCCCCGAGGATCCGGTGCTACTACTGCGAGCGCGAGCCTGAGGATATCGCGGAGGGCATCATCTAGGTTTTTTCCTCATGATCTCGAGGAGTTCCTTCGCCCGGTCAAGCTTCACTTTCCCTTCGCTCACCAGTCTTTCAGCTAGCCTGTCGATCTCTTCCCCTTGTGCTCCTGCCATGACCGCGATGTTCTTCGCGTGAAGCGACATGTGTCCTTTCTGGATGCCGACGGTGGAGAGCGCGAGCACCGCGGCGAAGTTCTGGGCAAGACCAAGACTTGCTGCTATCTCTGCGAGGTCCTTGGCTGAGGTGATCCCCAAGATCTTCCTGCAGAGCTTCGCCTTGGGGTGCATGTTTGCGGCACCACCTACGATGCCAACCGCCATGGGTAGCTCGATCTCACCGACGAGGTTCCCGTCGGAGTCTTTATGATATGAGGTTAGTGAGGTGTATTGGCCGTCTCGCGCCGCGTACGCGTGTGCACCGGCCTCGATCGCGCGGGAGTCATTGCCGGTTGCGATGATGAGCGCATCGATCCCGTTCATGATGCCTTTGTTATGGGTCGCAGCCCGGTACGGGTCAACCGCAGCGAGTGTGTAGCTCTCAAGGAAGGCGTCCACAACATGGGCGCCGCCCATCTTCTCCTTATCGAACACCGCAGTCGCTTTCACGAGGCGTTTGTCCGCAAGGTTGGAAAGGATTTTTAATCGTACCGTCCCCTTGGTGATTTCCTCAAGCATCGGTGCGAGCGCTTCGCACATGGTGTTGACTGCGTTCGCGCCCATCGCATCACGGACGTCAACGATGAGATGCACCACAATCATGTTCCCCAACGGGCTGTCAAGGATGCGCACCTCCAAGTCCCGTGCGCCTCCTCCGAGGTCCACGAGGATTTTATCCTGGGCGTTCGCAAGTGCGAGCAAATTCTTCTTGTGACCAAGGATCTCCTCGGCCGCGGTGACAACGTCATCGACACGAACCAGCTGGAGCTGCCCGATCATGAGTGGCTCGGAGACTGTTGCGGAAAACCCTCCTTTCGCTCGGGCGATCTTGGCTGCATTGCTTGCCGCCGCGACCACACTCGATTCCTCGGTCGCCATCGGGATAAGGTAATCTTTCCCGTTGATAAGGAAGTTCACGGCGACCCCAAGCGGCAGCTCAAAAATCCCTAGCACGTTCTCAATCATACGGTCTGCGGTCTGGAGATCCAGGCTCGATGAAAACAGCTTTTCCTCATCCGTGGTTAACCCTGCAAATTGTTTCACAAAAGCCCTTCGTTGTTCTATTGGGAGTTTATAGAACCCAGAAATAACAGATGTTTTCTCTGCGGTCGGCATACGGTTACGCCTCCTTTGGTGTTTTATGACAATAGGTGATTATTTTTATAATTGTTTGTTGACCTTCTGTTCTTTGGTGCGTTTCAATCGATCAAAGAGAGTTTTCCCCTCATAAAGAACCTTGGTGATGCGATGGTACGGGATGGTCGCCGAGGTCGTCTCAAGAAACGATCGTCTCAGAGAGAGTATCTCAGCACCCGTGATGACCTTGGTGTTGTGCGGTGCCCCGCGATGAATGTACCATATCTCGAGTTTCTCAAGATCCTTGGTCCATTTAATCTCGTTGAGCAGGTCGCGAAGGTTAGGCATTCACACCAACGATTGTATGTTCTGGAGGGCTTTTAAAATATGGTTTTTTCCATGGTGTTCGATGAATGGCCCATGACCAGGGTATAACCCCTCGACATCGAGAGCCGCGAGCCGTGACGCCGAGCGATGCAATGCTTTGAGGTCCCCACCGGGGAAGTCATACCTGCCGAACCCTCCTTGAGCAAAAATCGTATCACCTGAGAAGAGCCATTTGCTTTTCTCCCCATAGATGCACAGGCTGCCGATGCTGTGCCCAGGTGTTGCGAGAATCTCGAAGGGGTCATCACCGATGATGATGCGTTCGTTGTCAGAAACCGGCGTGTCGACCGTGATGCTGGGCATGGTCCCTCCGAGCATCTCGGCGAACGAGCTTTTCCCTTCCTTGAGTTTTTGGACGACCATTTTGTGCGCGATAATTCTGGCGTTCCCCTCTGTCGCTTTTAAAAGCTCGGGGACGCCTCCGACATGGTCGAAGTGCTCATGGGTGAGGATGATCTGCTGGATATCCGGTGGTAGGAGATAGAGCTGTATTTTCTGCAATACCGTTCGGCTGTGGAACCCTGTTCCCGCATCAATAAGCGTCGGAACCTTCCCCGTGACGAGGTAAATGTTCGAGTCGTATTCCATACCGGTGATAACATAGACCTGCATAGACCGGGTTGTATGCGCTCATGAGGCATAAGCGTATCGAAAGGGGCAAGGTCTTGATTTTTAAGGGAAACAGAAGAGAAGAGTAACAATAAAATATATCATACCGGTTACCCAGTAATCGGGGAGTTGTCGTAAGATGAGTAATGGAAACATTGTTCATGTGGTAGGCACCGGCACCATCGGGGAACCATTGATCGGACTGCTCTGCGACGCGAAAGAGGATCTCGGGATTGATGAGATCACCTTTTACAAGCACAGCCCGACGCTTGAGGATCGCCCAAAAGTGAAAGGTCTGATGAATCGAGGGGCGAACCTTGCCACCTCTGAGGATAAGGACAAGGAGTTCGAGGACCTCGGGATCCAACCGACGTACGGGAACGAGGAAGCAATCAGACGCGCCTCAGTGGTTATCGACTGCACACCTGGAGGTACCGGGCTCATCAACAAGGAGAAATATTACGACAAGTACAAATCCAAGGTGAAGGGATTCCTCGCCCAGGGCTCCGAATTCGGGTTCGGGAAGATGTACGCCCTCGGAATCAATGATGAGGCGATCACCAAGAAGGATCAGTTTATCCACGTGGTAAGCTGCAACACGCATAACATCGCGGTACTTATTCACACCCTCGGGATCGAAAAAAAGAAGAACCATATGAAGGAGGGGCGGTTCCTGTGCATCAGACGGGCGAACGACATCAGCCAGGTGAAAAGCTTTGTTCCCTCTCCTGAGGTCGGCACCCATAAAGACCCGAAGATGGGTACACACCATGCGGTAGATGTGTACCATCTCTACAAGACCCTGGGCATCGAGCTTAATGTGTTTTCGAGCGCGATGAAGCTCAACACCCAGTACATGCACTGTATCTGGTACGACTTAAAGCTGGACAAGAAGATTACGAAGGATGAGGTTGCGAAGAAGTTCATGGAGAACCCGCGGGTCGCGGTCACGTACAAGAAATCAGCGAACCTCGTGTTCTCGTTCGGGCGGGACCACGGGCACTATGGAAGAATCCTGGACCAGACGGTGGTGGTGATTCCGACGATTCATGTGATCAACGACAACGAGGTGGTCGGGTTCTGCTTCACACCGCAGGACGGCAACGCGCTGCTTTCCAGCATCGCGATGACCGAACGGTTCCTGTACCCGGACACGTACCAAGAGCGACTCAAATGCCTAGGCGCGTTCTTGATGCAGGAAGTATAAAGAAAAAGCGTGTTTCACTAGAAAGTATATATACTTGATATCCCTTATTTTCCTCTTAGAATTTGGAGGAAAAATTATGAGAACCATCATTACTCTTGGAATAGCTATCGCTGTACTCGCTAGCTTGATGAGCACATCGATGGTGTGTGGTGACCATATTCAACCACGAATGAAGGCATCTGCGCTCACGTACGATGAGCTTGACCAAAACCAACCAGTCTATGTCAATGGGACGATCGTCCCCGTCGGAAGAATCTCCATTCTTGGTAGTCCGCTGACGGTCCTCGTCGCACAGTCATTTATCCCGACGAAGGAAGTGCTGACTCGCGTGGAACTCCTCATGGGGAAGAACGTGACCGCATCCTACCCGCTGGTCGTGGGCATCCGGGACAACCTCACCCATCCGAACCTGGTACAGACCCAGCTGACACCTGATCATTTCACCAGCAATCTCACCTGGATTGAGTTCAACTTCGACGATCTCTGGGTGAACCCTGGCCAGACCTATTTCATCGTTGCGGCGACGAGGAACGCGACCGATAATTATTACGGCTGGGCGGCAAGCAACCATTCTGACGCATACCTGAAGGGGGTCGCGTACTTTTCGATCGATAACGGTTCGTCATGGCTGGGTTCCGCTACCACTGTGCAACCGCAGGCAACCGCGGCCATTGTGACGCAACGGGGCGCTGACAACGGCAGTTTCGACATGTGCTTCAAGACGTATGGGCTGCGGCAGACCGTACTGAACCTCGCCTTCGCCTCGGGCATCTTTGCGCCGAAGATCACGATCACGAACGCTGGGAACATCACTGCGTACGATATCAGGCATACCGTGTCGATTCAGGGTGGGCTCCTTAAAAAAGTGAACGTTACCGGGAGTGGGTTTCTTCAAGCGCAGCTCAACGCCACGAAGAGCTTTAAGTTATATCTCGGGTTATTGGCGGGCTTTGGCTTCATCAATATCACGATGACAGTGTCTGCCACCAATGCAAAACCTGTGACTCTAACGAAGGATGGGTTCCTGCTGTTCTTCTTCGTCATCATACAATAGGACAAAACTCCTGCAGCTGTTCCATTGCAAAGTACTTATGCTCATTTCAGTTTTGCGTAGAGATTATCGAGGTTCAACCGGAACAGGATCTTCTCGAGGTCCTTGGGGTTGAACCTGTAGCCGAGGTCATCGAACATCTCATGGGTCTTGTAATGGATCATCCATTCCTCAGGCACGCCCTGCAGGGTTTTATGGATTGCGCATTGGAAAATATATTTACAGAATAAGATACCGTCCTCGAAGGTTAAGTCTTCTTCCTGTATGATGTCACTCCCCCGAACGTTTCAACTATGATATATTATCGTGTATTTATTTAAAAATGTTTTTATATTTTACTATAGAGCAATTTGAATGATTTTCTTCCCTGGATTAGACCAACGACAAGGTCTTCGGTTTGGTGAAATCAACGTGAATGGCTATATAGGAGGCTGGTGATATGAACATCGTGAAGTACGACATCCGGGCGACTATCCTTCAACAAAGAAACTCTCTTTCATCGTTGGATCTCGCGAGGAAAAGCCAGAGAATCAAAGATCAAGTGTTCGGACTTATCGAATTCCGACAGGCGCACACTGTCCTTTTCTATGTGTCGTACGGAAGCGAAGTCGCAACGCATGAGATGATTAAAGAATGCTTCACTCTTGGGAAAGCAGTTGTGGTACCATGCACGGATACTACAAAAAGGACACTAGCGTTGTCTGAGCTGCAACGATGGGAGGACCTCGGGGTCGGCGCTTACAACATCCAGGAACCTCGGGTGGAGTGCCGATGCGAAGTACCAATGAATAAGGTTGACCTTATTATCGTCCCTGGCATCGCCTTTGACTGTCATGGCCATCGTATCGGACATGGGATGGGGTACTACGACCGGTTGCTCTCTGAAAAGGTCACCGCGACGAAAGTCGGGCTTGCGTTCGAACTGCAGATTGTCGATGCGATACCGACGGAGCGCCATGATGTATCTGTGGATATGATCATCACAGAAAAAAGAGTCATTCGCATGAGGTAGTTTGGTTTACTGATGGTTACGTGACGATATTCTTGAGCCGCTTCGTAGTGATCGCTTTCTTGATCTCCATCGCGATCCGTTCACCGTAGCTGATCGGCTCACCGTACAGGTACCCAGAGTGTGGTGTGAACTGCGTGAGGGGACTGCCTGGTATGCGCATCGAGACATCGAAGACCACCATCTCCTCTTTCCCTCGCTCAGCGACCATCGCGCCTTGCAGCGCGAACGGGCCGATGATTCCTGGTGGGTACTCCTTCTTGGTGGTTTTGACGAACCGCTCCCCAAGCTCGAAGATCATCTCAATGATGGACTCCTTGGTGGTAGCGGCGATATGCCCGGTCTCGATGATCTTCGGTTTCATGTACTTCAGGACCATGAGCTGCTCATCAGCTGGGAGACGTAAGAGCCCGTCGAGGTTCGTCTGCCTGCGGGTGTCCGTACCCATGATCTCAAGCTCGTCATCAAGGATCGAGTAGAAGTAATTGAAGTTGATCTGCGTCCCAATCACGTACTCCTCGATCACCGCCTGAGCTAACCCGTCCTTGGTGATCATCTTCTTCTCCAGCAGCTGCTTAGACTTCTTCTTATAATCCGAAAAGCTTGATGCGAAGAAGAACGCGCGCTCGTACCCGCGGATCGCTTCGCTCACCTTCACGATCGCAAGTCGGTCGATGTCCTCGGGTGATTTGAAGAGCTGGGGGTACCGGATCCCTGCTTTCTTGAGCAGATAGTATTGGTTCTTCGGGACGTTCCTTTCTTCAAGCTTGAGCATCGAGCGCGTCCCAAAGATCGGTACCCTGAAGTTGTTCTCGATGTCTGAAAAATCGAAGTACACCCAGAAGTATCGGTTGTGGATGAAGATCGTGTTCTTCTGGCGCAACTTCTCCTGGACCGCTGGTTTGGTGATACCTGCGAACTTGTCAAGCACGATCGTCTCGTCGATGCAGCCTTTCGTGCCACGGTCACGGGTCCTATAGTACTCCGTGTACGTCTTCTCCCGTCCTTTCTGGCAGACGGCGAGCGTGCGGAACCCATGCTTCTTCGCGCCCCTGCAGACATCGAGTGCGGAATGGCCGCCAAGCACGCCAATCGTGATATGCTTCGGGTCGTAGGTTGCAACGAGGTCTTGAATTGTTTTTCTCCCAATCATATGATGACTCCTCCCCCAGCTACGG
>DATKKD010000027.1:0-12049 GCA_035543435.1 Thermoplasmatota archaeon | reverse complement strand
CTTCCACAGAACAATCAAAAGTACATCCACACCCCTATCCCCTTCGGGTTCGGACCCGTGACGATCACAGAGACCGTGTCAGGGGTCAACGTGAAAGAACAGGTGGTCCGTGTGAACGCGACCGTGATCATCTTCATCATGGTCTACAAATAGGACCATGAATCCCTTTTTTTTGTCAGAGAAAATCTGAAGAAACAACAGAGGTTTTACCTTGGGACATTACCCGATGTAGCGGATGTCGTCGGGTTTTTCCTTGACCATGGTCTCCATCTCATTGAGCTGCTGCGCGATGTACTCGATCTCCCGAGCTTTCTCCTCGAGCCTGGAGAGGTCGACGTTAAGGTTGACGGCTTTGGTGAGCACGCGTAGCACCGCCTTCGCGCTCTTCGGGTCCACGAGGTACCCCGGGGTCTCCCCCATGAAGCACGTCCCGGTCACCCCACGCAGCTTCCCAAGCCCAAGCAGCAGGCCGCTGGCGCCGATGATGCCGCCGCCTGGCTCGTTCTTCTTGAACACCGCGCCGTACCGCTTCATCTCCTTCACCAGGTTCTTGTCCGTGGTCGCGAACAACACCTTTGGCTCCTTAATCTCTCTGCCGAGGCCATATCCACCGAGGGTGAACATCATTTTCACTCCAAGGCTTTGCACCACATCGAGGATGGACTCCGCAAGCTCATATTGACCCTGCGATGAGAGCCCCTGGTAATCACCGGTGAGGAACACGATATCTTTCTGACCGCGGCGTTTCGCTTTCCAATAGAAGAACTCGTTGTTGACGAGTTTGATCGTCCCGTCCGGGTTGATGAACACCTGCGGTGGGAAATCCTTACTGTACAGCTCCGCGAACTTCCTCGCATGCATCACCTCGATGAGGTGCTCCACCGCGAGCTTCCCAACGTTGCCGATCCCTGGGAGCCCCTCAATCAAAATCGGTGTCTTAAGCTTTGGTTTCTTCTCCGTGTAGCGAATCTCCACAAGCTGCATTCTCACGCACTCTCCAATTTCTTTAACGCCCGTCGATACTTCCCATAGTGATCCTCGGGCGAGAACCTCGCAGGTTTCCGGGATACGGTCTTTTGTTTACAAATGCTGTGTACCGCCTGAAGGGTGTACACCCGGCAATGGTTACAATACAGGATCTCGGACATTTACTCTTCGACTTCGCGCTGGAACTCGCAGTCGCCCTTGGTCTTTTTCATATGCGCCTCGCAACGCTCCACCGCCTTCTTCATCTGCGTCTCCGCGATCTTATAGTCCGGTGCCTTGATCTTGATCATGTACCGTGGTGCGCCGATGTACTTGATGTCAATCGTCACATCCTCGAACTCGCTTTTCTCCGCGACCATGAGCGCCTCCTTGATGTGGTTGATGCCGTCCGGCAGGTACGAGGTGAGCAGCAGCATCCCTTTGATCTCCACGAACGGGATCGCGATGCTGTCCTTGGCGACCTCCTCGAACTTCTTGAGCCACTCGCCAGAAAAACCGTCCTTCACCAGGGTGTGCGGGTCGTACGCGCATTCCTCGAACGCGGCGTACATCGTCCCGTACTTCTTCACGAGCGCGTCACCGAACTCCGCGTAACATTGGTCCTCCGTTTTCCCGAGGCCCTGCGCCACCATCTGGAACAGACGCGCCGCTTTCTGCGCGTTCTTCCAATCCTGGATCTTCTCGCGTCGCTGATGGTCATTGACTTTCTTCAGTGACAAATCAATGTGCTTCTTTTGGGGGTCCACATGGACGACCTTGCAGACGACCTTCTGCTTCTCACGGACGAAGTTACGGATCCGCTTGACCCAGCCGGTCGCAATCTCAGAAATATGGATGAACCCTTCCTTGTTTGGGTACTCATCCAAGGAAACAAACGCGCCGAACCCCTGCACGGTGGTGATGGTTCCGACAACAAGCTCCCCTTCGTCAGGGTACTCCTTTTTTACCATGCAGACGGCCTTTACTCAATCGTCTCCAGAATCGTGCCTTTAATCTTGGCCTTCCCGCCATTCGGCACCGCAAGCTTACTCCCACAGATATGACACAGCACCGTGGTGCTTGCCTTATCAAACAGTACCTGCTCGTTCTCACAGTCGTTGCAGCGTACCTTGATGAACCTGCTCTTTGGTTGCCCCATACGTTTATTCACCCTCTATCTCGAACTTTTTTGACCGGATGCTCGGCGGCTGGGTCATCTTCTTGCAGACGGTGCACGTGAACCTGGTCGCAATCCTCCGGCTGGTCTTCTCCCTTCCTTCTGGCTTGGGCCTGGGGAATCCCCCATACCCGCTGGTCGCACGCCTGAACCGCCGCTGCCCACGCTTCAGCTCGCTCGCCTTGCGTTTCTTCATCTTATCGACCTCTTGCAGTGTGTGTTTCTTGCAGTACGGGCAGTAGCGCTTGACCTTCCTTGGAATCTTCATAAAGACCACAGTTCGGATGTAACCGTAAGTAAAGAAGGTATATAAAAATGTAGGGTGGTTATTTCACCTGTTTCACGACGCCTTTCTTGAGGAGCGGGCCCGCGGTCTCCGCGGGCATCGACAGCACGTCCTCCTTCCGCAACGCGTAGGTTCGTTCGTCAGTGCCGACGAACTCCGGGGTGTCCTCGACGACCCGGACGATCGGGTTGGTGTTTGGTTCCCGCGCAGGGGCCGGCGCTGTTGGTTGTGGCGGCGGAGCTTCTGACGCAGGGTTTTCCTTTTTCTCCTCGAACACCTCTTGACGTGATTGTTTGATCTGCTCGACAAGGCTGTCGAAGAGTTTTTTCTCTACCTCCAGGAGGTTCTTCAGGTCTGGCGTCCCGCTACGGACCGTGGACAGCGCGTTGTGCACGATCTTTTTCTCACGAAGCTCGTAGATGCTGGTGATGACCTTCTTCATGTTGGCAAGCTCATCAGAGAACAGCTTCAGCTTCGAGGGATTCTTCTCCTGTTCGATGCGCTGCTCCACGGAGGAGAGGTACGCAGCGACATCTCCATAGAAGTTCGTGTCAATCTTCGTCAGGCCTGAGGCGGTCTGCTCCGCCTGCTGGATCTTCCGCAGGGTCTTGTAGGTGATTTCCTCGTGTTCAGCCATGGGTCGCCATCCCCAGAAAATAGCGGGTTGTGTTAAATAGTTTTAGTTACTGCGTCTACGACGGAAGGGTTTTTCCATATCTTTCTTTCCTTTGGTCTCACACGGGCGAGGTCATGTTGCAAGGGATGATGTGCACGCTGGTGAAGAACAAGAACTGCTGACCCGAGAATGACACATGGGTTTCGACGCCCTCAGCGCAGCTCAGCAGAACCGCACCCCGAATGGCCCCGAATCCGATAAACGGCTTCAGCCTCACTGTTTTTTCCTGGCCGGAGCCAAGGGAAAGAATCGTACCGTGCGCTTCTTTGTTGATCCCTTTGAACACGCCTCCTTCGACGGTGATAGACCAGTTCACCTTCGAGGCGGTGACGTTCCCGATGTTTTGAAACGAAACCGCAATCCCGAACGGACCTTTCACGGAGGTGATGTTGAACACCGGCTCAGCATGACTCAGATTCAGCCACACTGGCACGAGACCGACATCCGTGGGGTCCTCCTGGTTCATTACCGTGATCTCCCCGTGAAAGCTCGGACCGCCGCTAGCGGGTGCAACCCCGGTGACATGCACGGTGACCGACCCCTGCTCTGGGGTAAGATTCTCGCCGGAGTCCGGCGCCAAGCTCCAGGTCCCCCAGGACGGTGTTCCATTGACTTTCCACTCAAGGGAGGACTGCGGCTCACCGACGTTGCTCACGGTGAAGTCCCCCGTCAGAACCTCTCCAGGGGATGCATCGTTCCACGCGAGGCTCCCTTGGGTCCGAAGATCAGCTCCCTGGAGTCTATTGTAGTACAGGTAGTTCCCGACGCCGTCCCAGTTCGTCACCACCATGTCCAGGGAGTACGAGTAGGCGTAGGTCACCTCGAGTTGTTGACTGGGTGCGTCCTCTACCGTGAGCCACCCCTGGTCCCTGCTAGAGGTGTACTGCGCTGGCGTGAGCAGTACACCGTCGTCCTTCACTTGGGTGATGTATTGAATCGCCTGACGCGGGAGGTAGAAGAGATGCCGGAAGCCATCGCCAGGGAACACCTGGGTGGCGACGCGATCGTCCTTTATGGGGCCGACGTCGCCGAACACGATTTTCTCCACAACGGTGCTTGAGGAGGACGTCCACGACGGCGCTGTTGGCAATCCCGACCCTTGGTTGAGGAACAGCAAGGAGTTGGACCACCAGGAGCCAGTGGCAAGATCGAGCCGGCCATCACCGTTGACGTCCGCGAGCGCCACCGCGGACCCATAGTCCCCGTAGCACTCCCAGGAATGAGTCGTCGAGAAGAACCCTTGAGAAAGCCCCGTGTATTGCTTGAAGTACCCATCGCCCCCGAGCTGCGTGTTGTCGGTGGTGAAGAGGTCGCGGATCCCGTCGCCGGTGACGTCACCAGCGGTCACCATGATGCCGAAGGGGCTCGCGTCATCAGTGGTCTGCCAGCTCGCCGTCGTCTCGAGCATGCCTCCGAGGTTCCGATAGATCTCGGTCTGATGGTCGGAGCCAATCGCTACCAAATCGAGCCATCCGTCAGCATCCGCATCCACCCACAGGACCCCATCATCGATATGCTGGTCATCGGACTGCCAGCTCGGCGAGGGCCCGTAGGAACCGCCCACGTTCAAGTACACATATGTGTGGTATGCGACGGGAGTGTAATCGTCCCCTGTGGCAATCGCAAGATCAGGCCTACCGTCGTTATTCATGTCACCAAAGGCGACGCCGAACGCGTTCCCCGTGATCGATGAACTCCAGTCAGGGTCCGAGGAAAGCACGCCTCCGTTGTTCATGTACACCCGAGCAATCGGCCCCAACTCAGAACCAGAACCGAGGTACGAGACCGCGACGTCAGGCCAGCCGTCGCCGTTGATGTCCGCGACGTCAAGGTGACCGTTGTAGCCGACATCCGCGGACTCCCAGGTCGGGGTGAGCGGAAAATGGCCTTGCCCGTCGTTCAGGTACGCCTCGACGTGCTCCTCGTTCATGTCGTTGCCGTTGGACACGACGAGATCAAGCCAGCCGTCCTGGTTCAGGTCAGCAAGCGCAGCACCGGTCGCGTAATGATGGGTGTCAGAAATCCAGTCCGGCGTGGTTGGATACACCTCCGCTTTGGAAAGTGCGTGTCGTTCTCCGTTGATCGTGGACTGCCCCAGCGTGATCGGGACCATGCTCACCGTAAGTAGCAAACTAACAACGAGTCCTACGCTGGTTTTCATGTCAGGTCCCCTTTTCCACTATAAAATATGCCACGTCAATTCTTAAATTTTTATATGGCACTCACCACGACGAGTTTGTTCGAAGAAACATGGTGTTCAATTTCTGAATCTGTTGTGATGCCGATAACATAACGTTTTTATACAAGCACTCTTTTTTGAAATCGGGGAAAATGAAAATGAACAGAACTACTGTAAAAAAGGGACTCATTTTTGGCATCGTTATCCTTCTTGCCTCCATAAGCTTCACGCCAGTGCTTTCAGGCACAGGCACACGGACAACACCGAGTCAGCCCGTGAGCATAACCTCACAGCTCTCAGGTGAGAAAACGACGACCGTTACCTTTTATGTTTTCCAAAAAACATGGGTTCAACAGCAAACCATCACGGTCTCAGCCCAAGATGCAGCAACGATCAGCGCACGGTTCCAGGACCTCAAAAAAGAACTCGCGGTGCATCCCTACAATGACCAGACAAGAACGCTCGTCGCCCAGTTCGTCTCCTTGCTGACAGAGCGACACGCGATCCCTGCGGGCGTCACATCACAGGATCTCATGAAGCTGCTTAAACCACCCGCGCTTCCGTCGCTACCCTTGATGAAACGAATCCTTCCTCTTGAGAGCTCTTCGTCGCAATGGTTCTGCAACTTCGCCACCACCGGCGAGGGAGCAGCGTTCCCTATCATCATCCTCCCACGCTTCATCCCCTTCATCCTCATGCCCATCCCACGGGTCTTTGTCAGATGGTCGACGCCCGACGGTATCACCTCCGTAGGAGGCCTCCTCTCCCATAAAGGGTTCGTCGCGGAGGGAGAACAAAAAGGGCTTGCGCTCGGCTTCTGGGGCATCGGGTTCAGCATCTTCCTGCCGCCCATCGACGCGTACGGTATCATCGGGTACGCGCTGTACGCAAAAGTGACCGCGCAGTACATAGAGTTCTATCCTCCAAACAGCCCGCCCGAGATCACGCAGACCGACCCGGCTGACAAACAGACCATGGTGCCGATCGCGACCCAGGAACTGCGGTTCAACATCGCGGATGCGGACAAAGACCCCATGAGCTACGTTGTGACCACTGAGCCCGACATCGGGTCAGGCAGCGGTGGACTGAAATCCGACGGCACTTATTCCATTCCGGTCAGCGGGCTGCAGAGCCTCACCACGTACTCCTGGCATATTTCAGTGTCCGACGGCAAGGACACCACCGAGAAAACCTGCACCTTCACGACAGAGCCTGTCGCTCCCCTCATCTCCGACCCATCGCCTGTCGACGGCGACCGGAACGTGCCTCCAGAGCTGACCAAACTTCAGTTCACTATCAAGGACTTCCAGGGCGACCTTATGGACTACACCGTGCAGACGTCCCCGAACATCGGCTCAGCGAGCGGTACCGGTGTCCACGACGGCACCTACTCCGTCGCGGTGAGCGGCCTACAGACCTACACCTCCTACCGCTGGTACGTCAACGTCACCGACGGGACGCACTGGACACGGAAGACCTTCGGCTTTGAGACCGGGTTCCTCACCCAGTACGACCCCTTCCAGCACGGCTGGCAGTACCGCAAGCAAATCACCATCGATCACGCGAACATCCCTGAGGACCTCACCAGCTTCCCTGTGCTTGTGAGCATCACCGATAACGACCTTAAAGAAAAGGCACAACCCAGCGGAGACGACATCCTGTTCATGAACAACACAGGGTTTGCCACATTGCTCTACTTCGAGGTGGAGAAGTACGATGCGAGTCACGGGGCGTTGACGGCCTGGGTCAACATCCCACAGCTATCGTCCACACAGGACACCGTGTTCTACCTGTATTACGGCAACCCGTCCACGCTGAGCCAGCAGATCCCTGACAAAGTCTGGGACCCACACTACCAGGCGGTCTGGCACATGAACGATGATACTCTCGCCACGATTCGGGACAGCACTTCGAACGGCTATGAAGGAACCAAGATCGCACCCGGCGAACCCACCCAGCAGCAGGGCATGATCGGTGATAGCCAGGAGTTCGACGGCGTCAACGATTATCTTCAATTCGCGGACCCCGTGACGACCGTAGGCCCAAAAACCGTGTCCACTTGGTTTAAATGTGAAAATCCCGACAGCTACAACGTCGTGTGCGCCTCAGGCACAGGGATTTCAAGTAACGACGCTGGAACCGATTGGTCCGTGCTTGACACAGGGTATACACTGGAATGTGTGCTCGGGAACGGGCAAGAATCAGGCCATTTCATGAAAGTCACCTTGACCATCCCTGATACGACGAACTGGCATTTGTACACGATGACGTACGACGGAACCACACTGCGGGGCTATCGGGACGGCGTACTGGTCGCTTCTTCAACGACTCAGTCTGGTTCAGAGGCGCCGCCTTCGTATGACCTGCGCATGGGGAAGACCAACCATCCCTCGTACACATATTATATGAAGGGCGGGCTTGACGAGTTCCGCATCGCAGACATGGCGTTCAGTGAAGGATATGTGGCCACGCAATACCTGAATCAAAACAACCCGAGCGGGTTCATCACTGTTGGTCCTGAAGTGCCAGGGCCGTAGCCTCTTTTTCTTATTCAAGGCCTGCGGTTCGAATACGGAAGCATGCGGTGGTCCCCTCAGGTCGTACGCGATGCTTCATGAGCGTGGCCAATCGTTCTCCCATCCCGGTCCGTTCCAGGCGAAGGACTGTCTTTGCTATCGCCTTGGTGTCCCTGTTCGTGAACGGGCGTATCTCCCCGTTCCGTCCGCTGTAGACCTGCTCGGTGATGATCACCGCGATGTTTTTCTCTGCCGCGGCGACCTGCAGGTTCGTGACCTGCCTGGTGAACGATCGCCTCACTGCCTCCCGGTGTTGTTGCAGATACAGGTGATACAGCATGGTCATCGTATCGACCACAATGAGGCCCACGCCGTTGATCTCGGCCGCATCATGGATCATCTGCTCCTGCGCCTCGAAGGTGGTGGGACAGAAGAAGAGGATGTCACGGAGGATGCGTTTGTACTCGCAGTCCACGCAGATCTGCCGCACCCTCTCAAGCGAGATGCCCTCGGTGTCGACGTACGCGACTTTTTCCCCTCCGCGTACGCATTCTCGGGCTGCCTGAAGACACAAGTTGGTCTTCCCTGACCCTGCCTCGCCGTAGACCCGGGTGATGATCCCCCGCTCGATGCCACCCCCGAGCAGATCATCGAGAGGCAGGCATCGCAATGGTATTACCGTCATGCCAGGGGACAGGAGTGCACAGGTGCATAAAAGGTTTTGTTCTTTTGTAAGAAGAAAAAACGGAGAGACGTGTCACTCTATCTGGTCAAACTCGTACTGCTCCCACTCTCGCCTCCCCAGCACGATCTCGAGCTCGATCGGGGTGATGATCGGTTTCTTGTACATGTTGTAATCATCAATCGCGATCCTGGGGCAGGCGGTTGAGACATAGCAGTCGAGGTCAGCGAACCCTTGGAGCGCTTCGTACGAGAAATCATCCAGGGTGATGAACAGGGATTTCTTCCCTTCAGCGTCCAGCATCTTTCTCACGGCGAGGGCAAGTTTGAGTCGCTGCTGACCCCGTTTCACGCCGATGAGGACGCCAAACCTACGAGAATTCCTTGCCGCGATGATGGCACCGTAGCGTTGCCGCAGCAGATTATTTTTCAAGTCCTCGATCTCCTGTTTCTTAACGGTGTTCGTGTACGGGTCCGCCGCGATCACGGGTTTCCTCGTGGAAAGCATCAGGCCGACCGGGTGGAACATCCCGCTGCCGAGGAACAGGAACGAATCCACGTTCTCAGCTATCCCGGTCCCTGCGGTGAAATCGCATCCGAGGATTTGACCCTTCGCAGCGACACGTTCATCTCCTTGCGGGATCACGGTTTCGAGCATGTGGGCTTTGAGAATTTTCTCAACGGTCTCGAGCGTGTGGAGGTGCTGTGCGGTCGTCACGAGCCCGATGTGTTTCCCGACAAGGGAAGGTATCGCTTTTTCCACCACCGGCGTGACATCGTGGGTGGAGACCGCGTTCACGAAGATGGTCGGGATCCAGAAGTTCTCGACCGAGGGGATTTCCAGGTGACCGATGTGGATCACACAGTCCACGTCCATGTTCTTGAGTTCGTAGTTGACGACGTCGCAGGCCCCATAGCAGGGGTCCGCGGAAACAAGGACAACCGCACCAGTCGTTTGTTCCAAATATTCAATCAAAGGGAAAATGCTTCGTTTCAGTCCCTCGGGGACTTGCACCGCGACGGTTTTGTACCCCTTTGTTTTAATGGTCGTGACTGCCTCATCAATGTCAATGGTGTACCCCGCAAGCTCCATTACGCCACCTCACCGATACGATATAGGAGTGTTCTTAAAAAACCCATCCGATACTCGTACGACTCGTTCGCCGTGTCCATCGCAAGGACGGGTTCGTCGGAGGAGAATCGTTCGAACGTCTTTTTCTGCTCGCGGTAGATCTCCCAGCGGCCGTCGGAGACCGTTTTCTTTTTCAGGCGCTCTATGAGGCGTTGTTTCACGACCTCGTCAGGGCAGGTACACTCAAGAAAGACCAGGGTCGCGTGATGTTTGGCGGCGACGGCGCGCGCCATGTCCCGGTAGGTTTTTTTCTGGAAGGTCGCATCAAGGACCACGTTCTCCTTCTTGCGCAGGTGCTGTGCCGCAAGGCTCATGACCTGCTCGTAGGTCCGGTCGATGTTGTCCGGTGTATACAGACCGGCGTGAAACCCGTCGTGGTGCCGCTCGAATTGTTCGATGCCTGCCTGCTGCTTCCGTACGACATCAGTGTTGATCTGCTCCGCATGGTAGTCCACCGCGAGTTTCTGGGCGACCGTGGATTTCCCGGTGCCGGTTAGCCCGCTTACCACGAGGAGGAGGGGTTTGGGCGCACGTAGGTCGCGCGAGAACAACTCGGTGTAATACCTCGCGAGGTCGAAGTATGCCCTAGCGTGCTGCACGATGTCTTGCTTCGTCTCAGGGCTGATGTGCGGGTCGTTGAGCTGGAACCCATGGACTTTCCCGCGGACGTACGCTCGGTAGGATTTGTAGAAGTTGAGCACCTCATGAATCCCCTGGTCCCCGCTGCGGACGATGTAGTCCTGGATGAGGTGGCTGGAGAGGTACGGGTGGTTCTGGTAGTCGAGGTCCATGGCGAGGAACGCGATGTCGGAGGCGACGTCGATGTACCGGAACCGCTCGTTGAACTCGATGCAGTCGAAGATCTGGATGTCAGTGCCGTTGATGACGATGTTGCCTGAGTGGAGGTCCCCGTGGCAGTCGAGGATGCGACCTTCTTTCATGCGGCGTTTGAAGACGTCCTTTTTCTTTTCGAAGAACCGCGTGGCTGCCTCGCTGATGTACTGGAAGGTCTCCTTTGGGATGGTGATGTCGATCATGGGTTTGGTCTGCTCGAAGTTCTCATCGATGTTCTGTTTGACTGCTGGCGGTTCCCCGAATTTCGTGATGTCAGGGGAGGGCTCCTGGGCCGTGTAGAATTCGATGAGGCGTTGGCAGAGTTTGTCGATGATCTCCTCCGTGACCTTCCCTCGTTTGAGCAGGTTGGTCATGATCTGCTCCTGCGGGAACTCCTTCATCTTCAGCGCGTAATCAACGATAGGTCCTGTCCCATTCAGTTCTAGGGTGGAGTCGGTTCTTGTGATGGGGAGGACGTCGAGGTAGATCTCTGGTGAGAGCCGTTTGTTCAACCGGAGTTCTTCTTCGCAGTAGTATTTCCGTTTGTCGAGGGTGGAGAAGTCGAGGAACCCGAAGTTCACCGGCTTCTTCACCTTGTACGCGTAGGTGCCGGTGAGCGCGATGTACGAGATGTGGGTCTGCAGGAGCTTCACCGAGGTGACGCCGGGCCCGTAGAACGAGGGTTGTTTGAGACTGTCGAAAAGCTTGCCCTGGTTCATGCGGTCGGAAAAGACTGTGGCGTCTTAAAAGGTTTGTCGTTTCCGTACTCGTACGAGGTAAGGTTAAATAAGGGGACGACCATGAGGAATACAGGGAAGGAAACGAATCAGAGAAGGGTGATTGCATGAAGGCAGTGTTGTCTCTGGAAAGCTGGGTGGCGGTTGGGATCATGCTCTTGTTCATCGGAGCAGTCAGCGTTCCTTCGAATGGACGGATGAGCGGGCAATCCTTTTTGTCGATATCAGGGGGAACGACGCTCTATGTTGGCGGGAGCGGACCTGACAATTATTCGAAGATCCAGGATGCGATCAATGACTCATCACCCGGGTACACGGTCTACGTGTACCATGGCACGTACCGGGAGACGCTCTCCATAAACGTGACAGGCCTGTGCCTGATCGGAGAGGACAGGGAGAGCACGGTCATTGATTCAACATCGCGGGTCGCAGTCACCATCATGCAAGACGCTGTGGTCATGAGAGGATTCAAGGTTCGAGCGTACGACTACGCTCCTTCTGGCGACGGGATCTACATCCTCGAACACCACCAGCACGTGCAGATCTGTGATTGTAATCTCTCAAGCGATTACTATGGCGTGTACATTGCTGCGTACAACAACTACGATACGGTGGAAGGCTCCGTGTTTACGGCAAATTCCAATGGAGTCTTTATCGTCAATATCGATGATGACGGGCACACGGTGGTTCGCAACAACACCTTCAGAGACGATGTGTTTGGTCTTAATATTTTGAGCACCCGTGATGAGATCTCGAACAACACCTTTGAAGGGTGTGAAGAAGGTCTGACCCAATGGGGTGTCTTCGCAACGATCAGGGATAATGTTTTTTTTGGAAACGCTGTGGGACTCTCGACGATTGACGG
>DATKKD010000026.1:0-34168 GCA_035543435.1 Thermoplasmatota archaeon | reverse complement strand
GCTGATGCGGAACTGGCAGAGTTCGAAAAGCTTGGCATCAATGAGATTTGGGTCACTCCGAAAATCCCGTTCATGATTCCACTCCTCATCGGTTTTATCGTCGCCTTTTTCCCCGGCGACCTCCTCATGCAGCTCGTACGTGCCATCCTCTAAGTACGAAGGTTTTCTTGAAGGATAAAATCAAATACCCGTGTTGTTTTAACGGACGCTAGACTCTATGGAAAAACAAGATTACTATAAGATACTCGGCATCGAGAAAAACGCATCCAAAGACGACATTAAGAAGGCGTACAGACGACTCGCTTTGAAGTACCACCCAGATAAAAACAAAGCACCGGATGCGGAGGAGAAATTCAAGGAGATCTCCGAGGCGTACGCGGTGCTCTACGACGATGAGAAACGAAGGATGTACGACCAGTACGGCCATGCAGGGATTGACCAGCGGTACACCACCGAGGATATCTTCCGAGGCACTGATTTCTCGGATATTTTCCGCTCCATGGGGTTTGATCTTGGATTTGATGATATCTTCTCACAGTTCTTCGGTGGTCAGAGAACCGGGTTCGATCAGCGGGCACGACCCGAACGTGGCAATGACATCCGCTACGACATCGAAATCAGCCTTGAGGATGCCTACAGAGGGCTCGAAACCGAGCTTGAAGTACCTCGAAAAGAAGCCTGTGACACCTGCAAAGGATCCGGAGCGAAACCAGGGACACGCCCTATCCGTTGCCCTACCTGCGGCGGCACAGGACAGATGCGTACGACGCAGCGGACCGGGTTTGGCGTCTTCACCCAGATCACCACCTGCACCAAATGCTATGGACAGGGGACCATCATACAAGAGCCGTGCCCGACCTGTAGAGGACGGGGCGTGATGCAAAAAACACGTAAGATCGAAGTGAAAATCCCTAAGGGGATCGACGACGGCTCCCATCTCAGACTCGGAGGTCAAGGGGAACAACTTGGAGCTGGAACCCAACCAGGCGACCTGTACCTCGTGGTCCACATAAAGGACCATCCCCTCTATGAACGTCGAGGATCAGATCTATATCGTAAACTGGAGATTTCTGTCCCACAAGCATCACTAGGGGCGACCGTCCCTCTGGAGACTTTCCAGGGCACCGAAAAGGTGAAGATCCCGGAGGGAACCGAAAGTGGGGACGTCATTAAGGTGAAGAATCGAGGGATGCCGCAGATGCGCGGGTTCGGTTACGGGGATCTCTATCTGGTCGTTCAGGTGAAGACACCGAAGAAACTCAGTAGAAACGCACGGTATCTCCTGGAGGAACTCGGGAAGGAACTGGAAGCAAACGACGAAAGGCTTAAATAGAAGTGTACATAAGTAGTATATCGGAATAAGAACTTAAAAAAAAAAAAAGAAACCACAAGGGGGTATTAGACTATGTATCCTTTTGATGATGAAGAATCTAATCGGAAAAAACGCAACCCGAATGATCCTTTTCGAGGTGACGATGATATCTTCCGGGATATCTTTAACGATGAACGAATCCGTGATCTCTTCAGTGATGACAAAATCATGGATGACGTCAAAAAGATGACTGAAGAGATGATGAAGATGTTCACCAACGCACAACCAGGGAAACCTATTGTGCATGGCTACAAGATCATCTTCGGACCTGACGGCAAGCCAAAAATCGAGGACTTCGGTAACAAAACTATTAAATCACCGGAGGGCGAACCTGCGATTTCCGAGGAGATCGAGCCACTCACCGATATCATCGAAGGTAAAAACGATGTCGCAATCACCGTGGAGATTCCCGGGGTTGAGAAAAATGACATCGATCTTGTCGCAAATGAAAACACCCTGGAGATCAACGTGGACTCACCGAAGAGGAAGTACCACAAAGTCATCGACCTCCCTTGCAGCGTCAAGACCAAGACAACCAAAGCGACCTACAAGAACGGGGTGCTCGATATCGTTTTGGACAAGAAAGAGAAGAGGAAAGACGACGCCGGATTCAAGGTCAGCATCGAGTAAAAAATCTTCCTTTCTTATCTTTTTGTCGTAGAGGTACGAATCTTTATGTACCGTCTGAGTGTTTCTCACCGTACTCGGAGAGCATGAATGGTGAATCTGACGTTTTACGGAGGGGTCAAAGAAATCGGGGGAAACAAGATTCTCCTTGAGGACCACGACACCAAAATCTTCCTCGACTTTGGCATGAGTTTCATTCGACGGGGACGCTACTTCGAGGAGTTCCTCAATCCCAGGACCGCTAATGGCATCGGCGACTTCCTTGAGATGGGACTCCTCCCAGACATCCGAGGAGTCTATCGGACTGACCTACTGGAACAACAAGGGAGGAAGGCAGAGGAACCTGTGATCTCCGGGGTCGTCTTGTCCCATGCACATGCAGATCACGCAAATTACATCAGTTTCCTTCATAAGGATATCCCAATTTACTGCGGGGAAACCTGCAGGCGAATCCTGGAGGCAGTCACGGAGCAAAGCACCCGCGACATAGAAAACGAGGTGATCGATTTCCGCCTCCGACCATTGACACGTTCCAGGTATAAGATACCACCTGTGATACGAAAATTCCATACGTTCACCACCCAAAAAAAATTTACCATCGGCTCCCTTGAGATAGAACCAATCCATGTGGATCATTCGGTCCCAGGAGCCTATGGGTTCATCATCCACACCTCGGAAGGACCACTAGTGTACACCGGTGATTTACGAATGCATGGTCTCCACGCAGAAATGACCGACGACTTCATCGAGGCAGCTCAAAAGACCAAGCCCAATGCGCTGATAACCGAGGGCACCCGCATCGACAGAAAAAAAACTGACGAGTCAGAACAAAAAATCTACCAAGACTCGACACCCAAGATACGACAAAACAACAACCTCACAGTCGTCGACTTCAATTTCAAGGACGTGGACCGCTTCACCACCTTCTTCCGCATCGCGCAAGATCTAGGGAAAACCCTCGTCATAAACTTCAAGCACGCCTGCTTTCTCGAGCAATACGCTAGAGACCCACAACTGAACGTCCCAAGAATAAACGATCCGAGCATTGCCATCCTCAAACCAAAACGACTCACCGGCACATACTGCAACGAAGACTACACGGATGCCTACATCAAATGCCGATTGCATTATCAAAACATTGTCACCGCAGCAGACATCAGGAAAAACCCCTCAAAATACATGATCGTCCTCAACTTCTGGTATTTCTCAGACCTCGTCGACCTCAAGCCGACTAGTGGGTTGTACATTCACTCCCTCTCCGAGCCGTTCAACGAAGAAATGGAGGTCTCTTTCCAAAGGATGAGAAACTGGCTCAATCACTTTCACCTGGAGTACTTCCAGTCTCACTGCTCAGGGCATATCAACGGGGACGACCTCACCAAGCTCATCAAAACGATCCATCCGAAAACGATCTACCCGATTCATACCGAACACCCCGGTTTTTTCAGAAAAATCCCTGGAAAAACCGTCATGGTGCGAGAGGGAAAACTGTATAAACCCTGAAGAAATATCCCAAGAATCGTCATGGGAGGACCAGCAATGGTTGATATTTACCAGTACGAGAAAAAGAAAGAAGAGCAGACCATCATCAAAGCAGACACAGGAAAACGCAAGAAAGAACAGTATATCGAGAACCTCCGTGAGGGCGATGCGGTTAACGATTTCTTCGCCATCAAACTCAAGAAGCCACAGCGACCATACAAACGCGGCATGTTCTTTGAATTCCTCGCGACCGACAAGACCGGTGAGATCAGCGTCAAGTTCTGGGGAGGTGATAACAAGGATCGTGTGAAACGACTCTACGAAAGCTTCTCACAGGGTGACGTGGTACAAATCCGCACAGGCATGGTCGAGAACTACGAGGATCGCCTGCAAATCTCGGTGAACGAGAACACCGGCGGGATTAGGAAATGTTCATCAAATGAATATGACGTCACGGATTTCATTCCAGCCCTGCCAGAGGAGCGAATCGAAGAGCTCTATACAATGGTGCTCAATGAAGTCAACGCGGTAAAATCTGAGCCACTCTCGCAGATGCTGTCCCTTTTTTTCAAGGATCACACTTTTGCAGCGCTCTACAAGCACTCGCCTTCTGCGATCTCCCATCATCATAATTACGTGGGCGGGAACCTTGAACACACGGTCGGTGTCGTCAGACTTTGCCATAACATCTCCGAGATGTATCCCAAGGTGAACACTGATCTGTTGATTTCTGGGGCACTCCTCCATGACATCGGAAAACTCAAGGAGTACCGCTACGCGGCCGCAATCGACATCACCGAGGAGGGCAACTTCGTCGGCCATATCGTGATTGGAGAACGCTGGGTAAAAGAGAAGATCGATGAGCTTCGTTCGAGCGGAAAAACATTCCCGAGAGAACTTGAAAACCAGCTCATTCACCTCATCCTGAGCCATCACGGTCGGTACGAATGGGGGTCACCGAAGATGCCGAAACTAGTGGAGGCGATCATCCTTCACCAAGCTGACCTCATGGACTCGCAGGTAAAGAACTTCATGCAGATGGTCGAGGATGCAAAGAAACTGACGGATGAGGACTGGACGCTCATCTACGACGGTGACATCGGGAAACGACGGGCAATCTTTTTAGGAGACTACTGAATATCAGGACCTGGTATGAAACGAGATATCGTAAAGCTCCTGTGTTGCCCGACGTGCAAGGGCACCCTGTCGCTCATCGTGAAAAAAGAAGATCAAGGGGAGGTCATCACGGGATCCTTTCAGTGCAAGAACTGTAACGTGACGTACCCGATTGAGGACGGCATCCCCGATCTGCTCCCACGCTAGCCCTGCGCTCAGGAGTACTCATCCCAGCTTTTGATCATTAAATCATCCTGGGTTGTTCGCGAGATCGCCTCAACGAAGCGTTTTGCGAGCTGCAAGTTGGTGATGAGCGGAACGTTGAAATCCACTGCCTTCCGTCGTATCAAGTAGTCATTGTCAAGCTCTATTTTTTCGATGTTCTTAGGAATGTTGATGACCAAGTCGACTTTGCCTTCGCTTAGGTAAGTGAGCGTGTTCGGCTCTTGTTCCTCCAGCGGCCAGAAGAGGACTTCGGCATCGATGTTGTTCTCCTTCATGAATTCAGCGGTGCCTCTGGTCGCATAGAACCGATAACCGAGGTTCTGTAGAATCTTGGTACTGGCCAGAAAATCAGCCTTAGTATCGACAGGTCCTGTCGAGAGCAGGATCGTTTTCTTCGGCAGCTTGAACTCCACGGAAAGTAAGCTTTTAAGGAACGCCTCGTTAAAGTCATCGCCGAGGCAGGCGACCTCACCGGTGGACGCCATCTCGACACCAAGGATGGGGTCCGATCCTTTCAATCGAGTGAACGAGAATTGCGATGCCTTCACGCCGACGTAGTCAAGGTCGAAGGAGGACCGGTCGATGCGCGGCAGATGCTTCCTCATGATGATCTGGGTAGCGAGGTCGACGAAGTTGATCTTGAAAACCTTTGAGGCGAACGGGAAACTCCGCGATGCCCTTAGGTTGCATTCAATGACCTTCACGTCGTTGTCCTTGGCGATAAACTGGATGTTGAACGGGCCAGTGATATGCAGGGATTTCGCAATGTTCTTCGCGATACTTTTTACCCGCCTCATCGTCTCAAGGTATGTGCGCTGTGGTGGAAGCACGATGGTCGCGTCACCAGAATGAACCCCTGCGTTCTCCACATGTTCGGAGATCGCATAACAGTACAATGTCCCGTGATCCGCGACTGCATCGATCTCGATTTCTTTCGCGCCTGTGATGAACTTGCTGATGACGACAGGGTACTTTTTACTCACCTCGGACGCTTTCTTGAGGTACTCCCGAAGTTCTTTACTGGAGAGCGCGATGCTCATCGCAGCACCGCTAAGCACATAGCTAGGTCGCACCAGCACAGGATACCCGACACTTTGCGCAAACACCTCGGCTGCCTCGAGACTCGTAAGTTCTTTCCATGCAGGTTGATCAACATGAAGGGCGTCAAGGAGCGCGGAGAACTTATGGCGATCCTCCGCGGTGTCGATATCCTTTGGCGAGGTACCAAGGATAGTCACACCAGCCTCGGATAGAGGTATCGCGAGATTATTAGGGATCTGGCCTCCCATAGAGATGATTACACCAAACGGGTGCTCTTTCTCCCAGATGTCAAAAACCCGTTCGAATGTGAGCTCATCAAAGTAGAGCTTGTCACAGATGTCGTAATCGGTGCTCACGGTCTCCGGGTTGCAGTTGATCATGATCGTGTTGTAGTTGAGTCTCCGAAGCGTTGTGACCGCGTTAACGCAGCACCAGTCGAATTCGACTGAGGAACCAATTCTATAGGCGCCACCGCCGAGGACGACAACCTGATGCTTCTCTTTGAAGGCGAGATCGTCAGCGGTGGCATTGTAGGTGAGATAGAGGTAGTTTGTTTTTGCTGGATATTCCGCGGCGAGGGTGTCGATCTGTTTCACCGAGGGGATGATGCCGAGTTTTTTTCGTCTATTTCTGACCTCAAGTTCGCTGCTTTTCGTGGAGAGAGCAATCTGCACATCAGAGAAGCCATTCTGTTTTGCCTCTGCAAAAAGTCTTGGTGGAATATCGGCAAGGGTACACTTGGCAAGCTGTGACTCGAGATCGATGATGTGTTGAATCTTGTACAGGAACCAGGGTGTGATTCTCGAGAACCTTGCTATATCATCCACGCTGTATCCTTTTTTGAGAGCCTCAACGACGACAAACATGCGCTTGTCCGAAGGCTCTCTTAGTTCCGATTCAAAATCGTTAAATTCAATGGTGTTGCCGACGAGGCCGTTCATGCCGTTGTCCAGCATCCGGATCGCCTTCTGCAACGCCTCCTCGAAGGTCCTCCCGATTGCCATGACCTCCCCGACCGATTTCATCTCGGAGCCGAGACGGATGCTCACCTGTTTGAATTTCTGGAGGTCCCAGCGGGGGAATTTCACAACCACATAATCCAAGGCCGGCTCGAAGCACGCGGATGTCTCACCTGTGATGATATTGGAAACCTCAGCGAGACTATATCCAAGGCTCAGTTTCGTCGCGATGAAGGCGAGCGGATAACCGGTGGCTTTCGATGCTAGCGCAGAACTGCGGCTGAGCCTGGCGTTCACCTCGATAATCCGATAGTCCTCTGAGTCTGGGTCCAAGGCAAACTGTATGTTGCATTCACCCACGATGCCAAGATGACGGACGACTTTGATAGCAAGGGACCGTAGCTTGAAATTTTCTGTTGCAGAGAGCGTCTGCACCGGGGCGGTGACGATGCTTTCCCCGGTGTGAATACCCATGGGGTCAACGTTCTCCATTGAGCAGACGACGATGCAGTTATCGTACTGATCCCGTACCACCTCATACTCGAGCTCCTTCCAGCCACCGACATACTCCTCGATGAGAATCTGTTTTGTATAGGAGAATGCTTTCTTAACAAGCTCCGTCAGTTGCTTTTTGTTGTATGCGACACCAGACCCAAGTCCGCCGAGGGCGTACGCTATCCTGCACATGACCGGGTAACCTATCTCTTCCGCTACCAAGATGGCATCATCTGCGTTTCTCACAGCTTTGCTGTGGGGGACGATGAGATTGATCTCATGAATTTGTTTCACAAATAATTCCCGGTCTTCCGTGTTTTGGATCGCTTCAATCGGTGTGCCGAGGATGTCGACCTTGTATTTTTTGAATATCCCTTTTTCTGCGAGGTCAAGGCCGACATTGAGGGCAGTCTGACCACCGAATCCAAGAAGGATTCCGTCCGGCCGCTCTTTCTGAATCACTTTTTCTACGAACCAGGTGGATACCGGGAGGAAATAGACCTTATCTGCGAGGTACTCTGAGGTCTGTATGGTCGCTATGTTTGGGTTCACCAAGATGGTTTTTATTCCCTCTTCTTTGAGTGCTTTGATTGCCTGGCTGCCAGAGTAGTCGAACTCGCCTGCCTGACCGATTCGGATTGCGCCTGAACCGAGGAGAAGGATTTTCTTCCATTTTTGTTTTTTATGGTTGATCATTTCATCGCTCTCACAAACAGGTCAAACAGGAACTCTGTATCATCAGGACCAGGTGATGCCTCGGGGTGGAACTGCGCGCCAAAGAACGGTTTTGAGATGTGTTTGATACCTTCGTTTGTCTGATCGTTGCCGTTGTAGAACCATTCGCGCCAGTCCTGCGGAAGGGTTACCGCGTCGACTGCGTACCCATGGTTCTGCGGGGTGATGTAGCAGCGCTTCGTCCCTGCCTCAAGGCATGGTTGGTTTTGGCTGCGATGCCCGAACTTGAGCTTGTAGGTGTCTGCACCTGCTGCTAGCGCGAGAATCTGTGACCCGAGGCAGATGCCAAGGATCGGGGTTGTCTGCGTGAGCATCTCACGGACATGTTCGATGGTTTTTGTGCATTTCTTCGGGTCCCCAGGGCCGTTTGAGATGATGATGCCGTCGGCGTGTTCGGTGGTGAAATCATAATCCCAGGGTACGCGCACCACGGTGAAATCACGTTTGAGGAATGCCCGGATGATGCTATTTTTCGTCCCACAGTCGACAAGAAGTATGGTTCGTTTCCCTGTCCCATAGGCCCGTGGTTCTTTGATGCTGACCTCGGACATGAGATTGCGTTTATTCGGGTCGCGGAGGATCATTTTTTCATGGGGGTGGACGATCGTCCCGAGCATGGTTCCCTTGGTGCGGAGTTTTTTCGTAAGTTCTCTCGTATCAATGTCGTAGATGCCGGGGATTTTCTGCTCGGTCATCCAGTCCGAGAGTGATTTCGCTGCGTTCCAATGTGAATAGTTGGCCGAATAATCAGCGATGACAAGCCCCTCAACCTGAATGTTGTTGGATTCAAAATACTTCAGTAGTCCTGCCTCGTTCGTCGCACCTGGCACGCCGTAGTTCCCAATCAAGGGGTAGGTCAGGACCAGGATTTGCCCACGGTATGACGGGTCGGTCATGGTCTCAGGGTACCCAATCATGCCGGTGTTGAACACGACCTCACCGCAGACCGGACGCGGGTATCCAAACGAATAGCCAACAAACGAGGTGTGGTCCTCGAGTACAAGCTTAGCGTGTATCTTTGGCTCCACGACTCAGCAGCCCCACCCGTCACACGATTGTGACGTTACCATGAATACGTCTGTTATTATTTCTAATTATTCAAAAAAATCAATGCTCGTTCATAAAAAGGTGGATGTCATCAATGAGGTCGTGTGATTCTCGCATTTCCCGCATGTATTGTTGGAATCGTGGTGCTCGTTTGTCAAGGATGACTGCGACACCGCGGTCGTGCTCGTTGCGGATAAGGCGGCCGATGGCCTGAAGGAGTTTCCGCGCTGCCGGCGCTTGAACGGTGTACTCCCATCCTTTCCCGAACTTGAGATCGTAGTACCGTTGCAGTCCTCGCTGCCTTGCGGTCGGCTTCGGATAGGGTATGCCGATGATGACGGCGATTTCGAGCTGCTCCGCAGGAAAATCCATACCTTCGCTGATGCGCCCTCCCATCACGGAGAAGAGCGCGGCACCGTCTCCATCGCCGTTGCCACATGATTTGAAGTCGGTTACTAGGTCCATAAGTTCCGCCTGTGACATGGTCTGTTCTTCGACGTAGAGGCAGCGCTGAATCTCTGCGAACTGCCCGTTTCTCTTGAACATGGAAAGTGTATTGAAGCTTGGGAAAAATACAATCGTATTTTTCGGGAACGTGTTACAGATGTCGCTGACGTACTTCCACATCTGTGGTAGGATCGTTTTATCCTTGGTGAGCTCCTCGTATCGAGTGGTGACATCTCGTACGAAAAAGATCTTTCTGTTCTCTTTAGGGAACGGCGAGGGATAGACCGCGAGGGTCGTTTCGATGGGCAGCCCAAGCGAGTCCCGGTACTCATCGAGGGGTTCGAGGGTTCCGGACATGTGGATACTGCTGTGCACCTGGGTGAGGATGTCAGTTCCTATAGAGGGATCCAAACAAAAAGCCTCCACATGGGGGTTTTTTCCCTGGCCTGCATCGACGACCAGTTTGATGTACTGGTCCATCTCCACGGTGATCCAAAACTCGAGGAACATTCCAAGCTTGTGAAGGAACGAACGGGGAAGCTTATCTTCTTTCTGTCGGTAATCCTGGATTTTCTCCCCATAAGCGATGAGGTCGCTGATGACGTCTTTGAGGCTTCTGCTGGTGAGCTTCACTCTTGAGAGGAGTTCTGCCTCGAGCTCATGGGATGGTATGAAGGCATCGTTTTTTTCCTGGTTTATCCTTCTGATGCCACCCTCTAATATATTATAGACATAGGTGTCGCGTAGGTCGCTGATGATGCTCAGGAGCTCTCTGCAGAATCCTGAGACGGTGGTCCGTCCGTCCGCAAGCGACGGGTCCCCGTAACGTTCCGCCTCTGAAAGACAGGTGGTAAGCATCCAGGTGCTAAGTTCCGCAGAGAACAGTTCTCTCAGGTAGTCTGGCAGGTTATGCGCCTCGTCGATGACCAGGACGACGTCTTCCTCTGAGATGCCGAACCAGTCGAAGAGCTTGATGCGGATTGCTTTATCGAAGATGTAGACGTAGGGGACAACGACGACAGGGGCGTCATGGACTAGGAGTTTATTGACTTCGTATGGACAGAGTCCCTTGGTTCTGCAGGCATCGATGAACTCCTCCGCGGTTGGGAGGTGTTTGACTGCCCATTCCATGACCATTTCGAGTTTCTCTTTTTCCTTGAGGTAGCTTCTATAGTACCTGCATCCCTTTCCTTGCTTGTCTTGGGCAGCGAGTTTCTTTTGGTAGGAGCAGAAGCGTGAGAGCTCGTCGGAGTTGCCGACTTGCAGCTCGGGGTCGTCTGAAGCAAGCAGGCACATATTACTGCGTCCCTGCAGGCCGACGCCGTAGATGCGTTTGTCTTTTGCTTTCTTTCTGATCGCCCGCAGCTCCAGGATGACCTGCTGTTGTTGCGCGTTGGTGCGTGTGGTGTACAGGATTTTCTTATGGTTCTGCAAAGCGAATTGCAGGGTTGCCGCAAGGACGCACACGGTCTTTCCCGAGCCGGTCCCTGATTCGAACACGAATTGCGTACGACGGGAAAGTGCGGTTGTGATTTCCTGCATGATGTCGTGCTGGTTCTCTCGTAATTTATAAGGGAATAGTTCCTCCATCCAAGGGGACATCGCGGTTACAGTACATAGAGTTGTTGGACGCTACGGGATAGATGGGATTTTATAGGGTGGTGCGATGGTTGAACACGTATTGCATGCGCATGACTCCGTTCGATCATGTGAAACAACAGCTTTCAGGGAAGATTCCCCAAGATTGCTTGCAGCTTCTTCCGCGAAAATGGGAGAAGATCGGTTCCGTGGTTGTACTGAAACTTCCAAAGGAATTGATTCCGTATCAAGAGCTTCTTGGGGAGGCGTACGCTGAGAAGCTGGGTTGTGCAACCGCGTTGCAGGACACGGGTGGTGTTTCTGGTACATATCGGACCCCAAGGGTTGATCTCATTTGGGGTTCTCGGATGACTGAGACGATGCACAAGGAGAATGGAGTCTGTTTCTACCTTGACCCGCAGAAGGTGATGTTTTCGTCAGGGAACATGGCGGAGCGGAAGCGCATGGCGCTGATCTCTAATTCCCAGGAGACCGTGGTTGACTTGTTCGCAGGCATCGGGTATTTCACGATCCCGATTGCGGTTCATAGCAAGCCGCGGAGGATCTATGCATGTGAGGTGAACCCGGTTGCGTTTGAGTTCTTACGGAAAAATATCGTTGTGAACAACGTGAGTGATGTTGTCGAGCCGCTCCTTGGTGATAACCGGTTGGTGGCTCCTCAAGGGTGCGCTGACCGTGTCTTGGTCGGGTATCTGCAGCAGACGGATCGGTTCTTGCCGGTGGCGTTCGACTGTCTTAGGGAAGGAAAAGGAATTCTTCATTACCATGGTTTCGTTTCCATGGCGGTGCACCCGGATGATCTGGTTCGGAAGGTTAAAGATGCCGCCAAGGAGCATGGTCGCAGGGTAACGTTGCTGATGATAAAGAAGATTAAATCCTATGCACCTGGGATTGACCACGTGGTGCTCGACCTTCGGATTGGTGTCGGATGAAAAAGGAAATTCCGTTGGTGGTGTTCCATGCGAACGAGGATGATCCGAAGAAGTGTTCTGCTCGCAAGCTGCATCGGTTTGGGTACGCAACCCTCGTGAGAACCATGCGTCGTCTGCCCTACCATGCGATTCTGCTTGATCCGTACGCTGAGAAGTGTCTTTCACAGGAAGATTATGACCACGCTGTCAGACAGGGGATTGTCGCCTTGGACTGCTCCTGGAAGACCGCGGAGAGCGCATTTCAGCATGTGGAGAAAACGCTGTATCCACGGGCGTTACCATTCCTGTTGGCTGCGAACCCGGTGAACTATGGTAAACCGTTTCAGCTCTCCACGATGGAGGCGTTTGCCGCGGCGTTGTACATCCTTGGCGAGACTGCACAGGCAGAAAAGATTGTTGGGATCTACACTTGGGGGCAGAATTTCCTTACATTGAACCACGAACCACTTGAGGAGTATCGGCTGGCGCGTTCGAGTGCTGAGGTCGTCCGCCGCATGAAAAAATATATATAGATAGATATTTACATACATATACATTCTAGAGCAGTATGTTTAAGTAACACAAACAAATTTCGAAAAAATCGAGGAAGGAAGGAACCCATGAAACAGACCCTAGAGACGTTCTTCAAACCAAAGAGCATCGCGGTCGTCGGCGCATCGAAAAACCCGACGAAGATCGGACACGCATCACTGAAAAACATCCTCATCTCTGATTATCCCTGCAAGCTGTATCCCGTAAACCCCAACGAAGACGAAATCCTTGGGATAAAATGCTATAAGGCTCTGACCGACATCCCAGGACCCGTGGACTTGGTCATGGTCTCCGTACCAGAACCAATCGTCGTCCAGATCATCAAAGATTGCGTGAAAAAAAAAGTCAAATGGGTCATCATCATAACCTCAGGCTTCAGCGAAATAGGGAACCATGAGGGCGAAGAAACAATTAAAAAAATCGTCGAGGGGACAGGGATACGCGTCCTTGGCCCGAACACCATGGGGTACAAGAACGCCTCTGACGAACTCGACGTCTCCTTCGTTTTTGGCATGCCGAGGAAAGGAAGCCTCGCGCTCATCAGTCAAAGCGGCGCGCTCGGCATGGGCATGATTTACCTAGCAAACAACGAATTCGTCGGTCTCTCAAAGATCATCGGAGTGGGCAACAAACTCGACATCGACGATGACGATCTCATTGACTACTTCAGCCAGGACCCGGACACGAACGTCATCGGCTTGTACATCGAGGGAATCCGCCATGGGAGAGCATTCATGAACAGTATCAAGGCTTGCGACAAACCGGTTCTCGTCGTGAAAGCGGGTCGAAGCGCAGCAGGCGCACGAGCAACCGCATCCCATACCGGCTCCATGGCGGGCAGCGACGAGCTCTATAGCGCGGCCATCAAGCAGGCAGGAGGAATCCGCTGTCGTGATATTGTCGAGCTCTTCGACATGGCACGCGCGCTCGACGGACAACCGCCGGCGAAAGGAAACCGCATCGGCATCATCACCAACGGTGGGGGGCTCGGTATCCTCCTTACTGACGCGTGCGAAGCCAATGGCCTGTCAATCCCAAAACTGTCCCCGAAAACCTACAAAAAAATAGAGAAAATCGTTCCCGGGCTGGTCAGACCGAACAACCCGGTCGACCTGGTCGCCGATGCCGGATTTTATCGATACTATACCTCCACCCTTGCGCTGTTAGAGGATTCCAACATCGACGGCATCATCGTCGCATCGGTGCATGCCGGGTATGCCAGGCCACGAGAGTATGCGGGTGCAATCCTCAAGATGGTCCATCAGCAAAAGCTGCACCACGAATACCAAAAGCCCATTCTTGGTTGCTGGGTCGGTGGCAAAGAGTTCGAGGACCTGGTCCTTGACCTCAAAGCCGTGGGCGTCCCTATCTACCCTTCATCGTGGCGAGCGGCACGCGCGATGCTTGCCATGGTCCTCGAAGGGGAACGAGTGAAACGAGAGCACCACTAGTCAACCCAATCGACATCAAGAATCTTTTCCCAATCCGTTTTCTTATTCTTCCATTTTTCTACCGTGCTCTTACTGAGACAGTTTTGACATAACCCGACCATGGTAAAATAACAGGACCGGCATACCGAATTCCCACATTTGATGCACACCGATTTCGCCGGATTGACCTCACAGATGCTACACTTCCCATGAGGCCGTTTATCCTTAAGCTTCTCCCCCACGGTCTTCGAAATAAACGCCTGCTCCTCAGAACTCAAGAATTGTTTTAAGTCCTCGTTCATCGCCACGGTATCAGGCGTCAATGCCTGTTTTTTTGATGAGGCTTTCTTCCCCGCCATAGTTCTACCCAGGGATACAAAACAAGAATCCTCTCGCCTCTTTTATTGTTTTGCGAGTCTTCGAGAGCGCCCCTTCCGCAACACCATATTGGCGCAAATATGGATAAACGGGGTGACCAATAGAAGGAAAAGGATGTGCCAAATCGTAATGTTGTGAAGGAACCAATCATGGCACGTCAAACGCAATCCATAGAGAAGCTCGCTCATCAGAAAGCTGCTCACAAGAGCCCCGACAAGGAAATCGAGCTGGTCAAATGGGATCCAATCCTCGCCGCGTTCTTTCCCAAAACGACGTTTCAGGAAGCTTTTCACTAGATCACCGATTAAGGCGCCGAAACAAAGAGAAAACAAGAGCAGAATCATCATGGGGAAGCCCTCGAAATCGGTGAGGCGAAGGTATGCGTAGTCACTCATCTGAATGTAAGATGCAGCGACAGCGAGTCCAAATCCTGCGGTCATCCCAAGAAAGGTCCCTGCAAAGAGCCCTCGCCATGTTTTTCCGTCTCCAAGGAGCCGGCGTCCATCTTTCCAGGTTCTTCCTCCATCAATGGGTTTGCCCCCGCCGACGACGACAGCACTGGCGTTCGCCACGTACACAGGGATAATAATCCAGAACGCTTGGACGATGATGACGATAGCATCCATTGAAGGCTACATGGTGGTGATGTTTAAAAGAATTGTCAAAAAAAATGTTACGCGGGGCCAAAAGAGGTACGCGTAATCTTCAATCCCGTGTATTGGAACCGATTCGAACGTTTCACGAGCGCTTTCAGCGCGGTGTTCGAGATATGGAAGTTCTCGGAGACCTTGTTGGCGAACGTTCCGGTCTCGCCGATGAAACCATAGATGTCCTCTTCGAGTCTCTTAAATTGATCGTCATCAAGCGATGAGACGTTGAAGATCTCGCTGATTTCATTCACCGGGCAGGAGATGTTGATGTTGAAGAGAGAGTAGAACGAGCGGTACATCTTCTGCGGCTTGCCGTCGATGCCTTCATCAGGAGTCGTCCATTTCGTCTCCGCCAGTTTCATCTTATCGAAAAACTCAAGCGCGGTCTGACCCTCGTCACCGAATCGCTCAAGGATGAGGCTGCTGGGCACCCAGTCCTTGGATATCTCCATGAAGACCTCTTTTTTTATCGGGGTATCGAATGCTCTGATGATGGACACTAAGTCTGTCGAATCGTTGATTACTTTCGTACGAATCAAGCACCATCACCTTTTTATATGAGCGAACCTAAAACCGCTTGTCCCATATTTATAGTTTTTGAATAAGGAGAATAATATTAAAATAAATAATTAAAAATGTTTTTACCGGTGTGGATACTGGCCTCGATTCCCCTGGGAGTGGTGTTTGGGATGCCCGTGGAACTGACGAGGTTTTCCATGGAACTGCCTCCCTTCGTTCTGACTTCTTCGAATGAACGGAACCTTTCTGAACTGCGGCATCTCAGCAAGCTCTATATTCAACTCTTCATCATCCTGCACCCGCCGGAAGTTATCATGGTCACGATCGGTGAGCAAAGTCACCGCATCGCCATTCTCCCCGGCACGAGCGGTCCTGCCAATCCTATGGACATACTCTTTCGACGTCTTAGGGACATCATAATTGTACACATGGGTGACATTTTTGATATCCAACCCGCGGGCAGCAACATCGGTCGCTACCAACACATCCGTCGTCTGATTCTTTAATGAATCGAGGGACTGGAGCCGTTTGTTCTGACTCATCCCTCCATGAATCGCGGAGGCGTGAATGCCCTGATGGCGGAGGTTTCGGGCGACCAGATCAGTCTCTCGCTGTGTTGCGCAGAACACAATCGCAAGACCGGGGGTATTGTTTTTTAATAGATGCAAGAGCAGCGAGAACTTGTTGTTCTGCTGGTAGATATCATAGTAAATCTGTCGCAGCTTGCTTTTATCCACGTACGATTGCGTCCGCACCACGAGTGGATTCCTTAGGTGCCGGTTCGTGACTTTGTAAATTTCATGGGAGATCGTGGCACTGAACATGAGCGTCTGTCTGTGTTTCGGCACCTCGTTAATGATCTGCTCCACGTCCTCGATGAACCCCATCTCGAACATTTTGTCGGTTTCATCAAGCACAAGAAATCGTACGTCTCGAAAATCGATGGTTCTTCGCCTCATGTGATCCAGGATTCGTCCAGGAGTCCCAACCACGACATGGGCGTGGCGTAACTCACGAATTTGCGGTTCGATGCTGACACCCCCAAACACGCTGACGCTCCTCACTCCAAGCTGGTCGCCGAACTGCTTGAACACCTCCGTAAGCTGGACGCATAATTCCCGCGTGGGGGTGAGAATGAGGGCTTGCAACCCTCCACGGACGTTAATCCTGTCGAGGATCGGGAGGCAAAAGGCCAGGGTTTTCCCTGATCCGGTTTCCGCCTGACCGACCACATCTTTCCCGAGATGGATATCCCGGAGGCATTTCTCTTGTATAGGCGTCATTTCTTCAAATCCGAGCCCCTCGATGGTTTTCAAGAGAGCAGGGTGAATATTCAGTTCGTCAAATTTCATTTTATTTTCACCTTGTTGTTAGAACAAAAACAAAAAATCTCAAAAATTCGCATAACCGAAATATGAAACTCTTATCTTTATTCCTTTGCGCGAAACATCGACCGGGTGTTTAAATAGTTTTGCTTGTCCTTGATGCCGGTTTTTCATGACCAAGAAAAGAATGGACTCGTCGGGATTTGAACCCGAGGCCTCCCCCATGCCAAGGGGGCGATCTTCCGCTGATCTACGAGCCCGCAGGTTTCGCCCTAGAACCCCCATGAGCAAATAAAAGTTTTGGATAACAAACTATTAGTAAGATAACACCTCTTCCAATCCCTTGATGAAACAGCGCCAGCTCGAAATTCTCCTCCAGCAAGTCCCTCCCCCTCAAAATCCGACTCCAAACCTGGAGCAGTACATGACGCCAGCGCCAATTGCCGCAGACGTCCTTTTTACTGCCTACCAGTGGGGGGACATCGAAGGGAAAACAGTCGTAGATCTTGGTTGTGGCACCGGTATCTTTTCGGTCGGGGCTGCCTACATGGGAGCCCACGTAGTGTACGGTATCGACATCGACAAAAAAAGTATCGCTCTTGCCAAAGAATACGCTGGCTCGAAACATCTCAGTATTAAGTATAATGCCCAGGAGGTCACCGAGGTCACCACCAGGTGCGACACCGTACTCATGAACCCACCGTTCGGAGCACAGAAAGGCAATCAGAATGCTGACCGGAGGTTCATCGAGAAAGGGTTCGAAATCACAGACGTCATCTATAGCCTCCACCTCACCAAGACCGTCCCCTTCCTTGAGAAAATGATCCGCGCACTCCACGGGGAGATGACCTACCAGAAAGACTACGATTTTCCTATTAAATGGACGTTCCCCTTCCATGAAAAAAAAGTCATGTCCTATCCAGTCACCCTGCTACGAATCCAAACCCACAAATCAACGTCAATTCATGTGAAAGAACCACAACCCTAATAACACGCCCTCCCTTTTCTATTGGGAAACATACGACAATGAAGGGAGTCTCATGTCACTCACCAGGAACAAAGACCAACGCGTCGGCGTCTTCGTCGATGTCCAAAATATGTACTATTCAGCAAAGCATCTGTACAATAAAAAGGTCAACTTCAAGACCCTACTGAAAGAAGCGATTGCGGACCGGCAACTCATCCGAGCGATTGCCTACGTCATCAAGGCTGACGTCAAAGACGAACAGACCTTCTATGACATACTCCAGGAAATCGGGTTTGAGGTACGTGCAAAAGATCTCCAAATCTTCATCGGAGGCGCTAAGAAAGGAGACTGGGACGTCGGCATCGCCATGGACGTGATGCGGCTCGCCCCGAAGCTAGACACCATCGTCCTCATCAGCGGCGACGGAGATTTCTCCGATCTCCTCGACCACGCAAAGAGCCTCGGATGCCGTACCGAGGTGATGGCGTTTGGACGAACAACCTCCCACAAGCTCCTTGAGGAAGCGGATCTTTTCATCGACCTTGACAAGAACATCAAATACCTGCTTCCAGAAAAAAAGAAAAACTAGAATGGTTTAAAAACTCGTGCGGCATTGACCTCTCGGCATAGAAGATAAAACGGTGCCGGACAAGCAACGACGCCAAGGAGGGTTCTTACGCTGAAGAACGTCAAAACACAGTGCCTGAAGCGCCTCGAGACGCTTTAAGACCTCTCCGAAAAGATAATAATATCCTACTTTATCTGCTTTCGACTTAAAAATACTCGACGAACACACGGAACGTGATGAATGTGGCGCGCACAAAAACCAAGAGATTCAGAGGATCCATGACCCATGGCAAAGGGAAAAAGGGCGGGCGAGGATCAGGACTACGGGGCGGCAGAGGGAACGCTGGACTCCACAAACACAAAATCATGCACATGATCAAATACATGCCTGACCACTTCGGCGTCCACGGGTTCAAACGAGACCCAAGCCTCGTCAGACACGATAAAATCATCAATGTCGGTCAACTCGATGACCGATTCCATGGAAAGAAAGACATCGACCTCACCAAAGAGGGGTTCGATAAACTCCTCGGTGGCGGGATCGTCGAACATGGGTACACTATCACGGTTAAGGCAGCCTCTCAGAAAGCCATCGAGAAGATCGCCCAACAAGGTGGAGAGGTAAAAATAAAGGAATAAGGTTTTTCATATGGCAGAGGAAAAAAAGAGCCGTCTATACGTTCTCAAACCACTCATTGAACGTTGGCCTGCGGTCGCAAAACCAGAAGGGCATGTTAACTTCCGTTCGAAAATCTTCTGGACGGTCATCTGCCTGGTCCTCTACTTCATATTGACGAACGTGATGATCTACGGTGTAAGCGGCCAGATACTCGATATGTTTTCGAGTTACCGTGCGATCATGGCAGGCGCATCAGGTTCCATCATGCACCTAGGTATCGGGCCCATTGTGACGGCGTCCATTATCCTTCAGCTGTTCGTTGGCGCAAAGATCATTAAACTCGACCTGACCAAGAAGGAGGACAAGGCGATCTACCAAGGGTCCCAGAAAGTCCTGGTCATCGTCATGATCTTTGTCGAAGCGATCCCTCAGATCTACGGGTATCTAAAGCCGAGCGATGCCTTGGCGAGCATGGTCGGAGGTAGCACGGTCGCAGACCTCATCATCATCTTGCAGTTGTTCCTAGGAGCGTACCTCGTGTTCCTTATGGATGAGCTAATCTCGAAATGGGGGATCGGCTCTGGTATCTCCATGTTCATCGCCGCTGGTGTCTCGCAATCCATTTTTACGGGGCTCGTCAACTGGCTCCCTGAATCCACAGCGGTCCCAGTGAGTGTCTCAAACCCACCAGCAGGAGTGATTCCAGGGACCTACTATCTTGCAACTCATATGAGTCTCGGGGACATCGTGGATGGTGGTTTCCAGCTCATGTTCATCGGACATAGCGCGCGTACGAACGCTATCGTACCACTGATCGGTACCATCGCGATCTTCCTCATCGTGACGTACACCGAGTCGTCGCGCATCGAACTTCCGCTTGCACATGCAAAGGTCAGAGGCGCGCGAGGTCGATACCCGATACGGCTCATCTACGCCTCGAACATCCCGGTCATCTTGATGTCAGCACTCCTTGCAAACATCAATATGTTCGCACTGTTATTCTACACCCATCCGAGTCTACAGAATTTACCGTTAATTGGGCATCAGTGGTGGATTGGTGCGTACGATACCACCTACGGCTCGACAGCTGCTTATGCTGGAGGAGCGTGGTATCTGTCAAACCTCAATGGCGTGAACAGCTGGCTAATGCCAATCATTAGCGGAGGCTCTGGCGGTCATGCTCCATGGCAGTTTGCAGCAAAAACGATAATCTATCTTACAGTCATGATCTTTGGGTCCGTCCTGTTCGCACGGTTTTGGATCGAAACAACCGACATGGGACCGACTGCGGTCGCGAAACAAATCCAAGATTCAGGCATGGTGATGCCTGGGTTCCGGCGGGATCCGCGTGTGTTAGGCCGGGTCTTAGAGCGGTACATCCCCGTTGTCACTATCATCGGAGGTGCAGCGGTCGGTATGCTCGCCTCCTTTGCTGATGCTATCGGCACCGTGGGAAACGCGAGCGGGACAGGGGTACTCCTGACAGTCGGCATTATGATTCAAATGTACGAACAGATCGCTCGGGAGCAGGCCATGGAGATGCATCCGGTTCTGAGAGGATTCTTCGGAGCTGAATAGTGAGGTGAACCATGGGTGTCATCGTTGTCACGGGCATCCCTGGGGTCGGGAAGACCACGGTGATGCAGAAAGCTGCAGAGGGCATGGATATCCAGTTTGTGACCTTCGGGACCGTGATGATTGATATCGCTAAGGAGCTCGGCCTCGTGAAAGACCGGGATGAGATGCGCAAGCTCTCCCTCGATCAGCAGAAACAGCTCCAGATAAAGACCGCTGAGAAGATCGGCAAAATGAAGAATGTCATCGTAGACACGCATTGTACTGTGAAGACACCGAAAGGCTATATGCCTGGTCTTCCGGAATGGGTGTTGCGGAAGCTGAACCCGACGTCGATCGTCATCGTGGAAGCAGACCCGGAAGAGATTTACCATCGAAGGACGAAGGACACCACGCGGAACCGCGATCCCGATTCCGTAGAAAAAATCGAAGAACACCAGATGATCAACAGGGCCGCTGCGATGGCGTACGCCACGCTTACCGGTGCGACCGTGAAAATTGTTTTTAACCACGACAATGCGCTTAATGAAGCGGTTAAAGAAGCAGAGCCTGTGATCGCATGAGAAAGATGAACAATAACGCACAGACAGGGCAACTTCTGTTACTCATGCTTTTACTGTTCGTGATGGTCCTTATTTTTGGCGACCCGAACATACGGATGTTTGTCTCGCTGTCGCTGAACTCTGTGTTTGCGCCGCTCATCGGGTTCGGGGGGACTAACCCGCTCATGACTGTGGTGCTTGCAGGAATCATCGTCGTGTTTCTGTCATCAATCTTCACGCATATCTTCACGGATTGGAAGGCGATGGGTCAGGCCCAAGAGGCGACCAAAGCGTTCCAAAAAGAAATCACCAAAGCGCGACGAGAAGGCAACACCAACAGGCTCCAGAAGCTCATGAAGATGCAGCCGCAGATCATGCGGATGACGACGCAATCCCAAGGCGGGATGATGAAGTCCATGTTCTTCCTGTTCATCTTCATCGCCCCGATCTTCATCTGGCTGACCTACTTCCTCGGACAGCTGAATTATACCTATTTTTCCGTGCCCTGGGCACCTAGTGTCTCGCTCTATGGCCGCGCATCATTCATCATGTCGAACTGGTTTTTACTGTACCTTGTCTTTTCGTTTTTAGGCGGTCAGTTGATCCGTCAAGGGTTGAAATGGCTGAGCTGGTCGGCGTGGTGGCAGAACATCCGGAAGCGAGGGAGTGCAGCCGCGAAATAGTGGAAGCATGACGACAATCACCATCAGTGGTCTTCCTGGCACCGGGAAAACAACCGTGGCAAAACTCCTGGAGAACCGTCTCGGATTGAGATATGTGTATTCCGGTGAGATTTTTCGGCGTCTCGCAAAGAAATACCACATGTCGCTGGAGGAGTTCGGTGCATACTGCGAGCATCATCGTGAGATTGACGAGGAGCTTGATTCGTACCAGCTTGAGCTCCTGCGGAAAGGAAACGTGATCGTGGAGGGTAGGATCGCGGGTTGGCTGGCGTATCGCAACAAGATCCCTGCGGTAAAAATACTCTTGGATGCTTCTCTTGTCGTACGGGCAAAAAGGATTGTGAAACGGGAACGCGGAGATATCGATAAAAGGAAACAAGAGATTCTCAAACGAGAACAAAGCGAGGCGACCCGTTATCAAACCTATTACGGTATTGATGTCAAGGATACCTCGATTTACGATCTCATTATCGACACAGGGGATAAGTCCCCAGAGCAAATCGTTGATATCATCATGCAGCATCTTAGGAAATGAACGAGTTTTTATATCCTGTGATTTATTCTCGTGATAGCTATGGCTGAGACATACGCGCAGTTACCCTCGTTGACACCAAGGAAACGTCTCATCAGAGTGACTGCGAAGACGAATCCGCACTACGGGAAATCACCTGGTGAACGCAGTGCGAAGGAGCTTCTTCAGAACGGTTTCATCATCCTTGATAAACCCGCTGGTCCGACCTCCCATCAGGTGGTCGCTTGGGTGAAGGACATCCTTGAGGTTGAGAAAGCTGGCCATGGGGGGACGCTGGATCCTGCGGTCACGGGGGTACTACCAGTCGCGCTGGGTGATGCTGCGCGGGCCTTACAGGTGATTCTTGTTGCTGGGAAGGAATATGTCGCGTTGATGAAGCTGCACAAGGAGGTCGATGAGAAGCGGGTTCGTGAGGCATGCCGAGGCTTCATAGGTGAGATTTCCCAGGTTCCGCCACTGCGCTCGGCAGTGAAACGCGTCAGAAGGACTCGTCAGGTGTACTATCTTGATATCCTGGAGATCCATGGGACGGAGGTGCTCTTCCGGGTAGGGTGTGAGGCTGGGACCTACATCCGGACCTTGTGCGTGGACATCGGGAAAAAGCTGGGAGTGGGCGCGCAGCTTCTCGAGCTTCGCAGGACGCGCGTGGGAACCTTTACTGAGGACCATGCGGTCACCCTGCAGAACCTCAAGGATGCGTGTGTTTTTTGGAAGGAGGACAACGATGAGACGGAGCTGCGTAAAAGCATTCTTCCTATGGAACGGCTACTCGATGTCGTCCCAAAGATTGTGGTCCGAGACTCTGCGGTCGATGCACTCTGCCATGGTGCAAGCCTTGCCATCCCAGGTGTCCTCGAGATTGATGAGGGCATGCATAAGGATGATATTGCTGCCGTACTTTCACTGAAAGGGGAGGGTGTCGCTGTGGTCAAGATGCTTCTTTCCTCCGATGAGATCGTGGTGAAGGAAACCGGAGTGTGCGCGACCCTGGAACGAGTGCTGATGAATAAGGGGACGTACCCGTCCATCTGGAAAAAGACATAAACCGGAAGACGATTTCCCTTTAGCTTTTGCCGAGGTGGCTCAGACCGGTACGGCGCGAGCCTGGAGAGCTCGTGGGGTTCTACCCCGCAGGAGTTCAAATCTCCTCCTCGGCGTTTATTCTCCTGAATGAAAGGAAAAAGATATATTTAGGTATATATCATTGTATATATTTAAATATATGTTGAAATTTTGTATAGAACGCCACCAAATCGGCAATGATTTAATATAACACTTCTCATTCACTCGGCAGAATATACATGGCCGCCAACTTGATTCCTTCCGCAAGTCTATTTCTGGGTATCATCCCCGCGCTTCTTTTCCTCCTTATTAGCGTGAGAGGATATGAAGGGTTCTTGAAACAAAAAAACATTTTTCTTGCGTTCATCGGCGGTATCATCATAGGATTCGTCGCAGCGGTCCTTGAGATTTACACTGGTGACGTCCCGATTTATATCCTCCTTGCGTTTCCTATCTTTGAACAACTGTTCAAAACCATCATCCTCAATATCGGGAGGCTGCAAGAAAAACGAGAAACTGTCATCTACGGTCTTACCCTGGGGCTCGGGTTTGGGGCGGTCTCGACCTCGGCATCGATTATGAGGGGGACGATTTCAGCGGGAGACTATTTGAGCCTTGGCTTGGTGGTCTTCGGATCCTTTGGTATCATCATGTTGCAAGGGGCAACAGGGGTTCTCATCGGATTTGGTGTGTATAAAAAAGAACTGATGCGATGGGTGATTTTTGCGATTCTTCTTCAGATTATTTTTAACACCGGTGTGATTATCGTTCAGCAATTTTCGATTTACATCGTCGTGACTTATTTATTTGTGTTAGGCGCCATTCTTTATTGGTACGCAACGAGAAAAATTATGCCACGCATCCTTGTGGAAAGCCAACGACGGAAACGAACAAAAAAAGACATAGAGATTAAAAGCAGTTAGATGATTACTCTACTAAAGAGGTGTGAGTGTGGAATCAGCATCAACAAATGAGATCCCTACGAACATTACGTCATATGATCAAACCCAGCCACCAAGTAGCCCCAGTATGAAGCCCGTGATTGCGGGTGTTGTGTTGGTCCTTGCGGGACTACTTGGGCTCCTTACCTGGGCATCAGCGCTTGCGGTAAACACGTCAATGCTCCAAAGCATCCTGCCGGAGAATTCACCGATCACCGCTGAACAGCTCCAATCCCTGCTCCTCGTCTGTGGCATCATCGGTTCGATTTTATCCGTCATTGCACTTGCAGGAGGAATCGTCGCCCTCAGGAAAAAAGGATGGGGACTCGCCATGATCGGCAGCGTTCTTGGGTTATTTACGATCGGGCCGTACTTCCTCGCAAGTATCCTTTCATTCATCGGGTTAATCCTGTTAGTGCTCTCACGAAAGGAGTTCCAATAATAGAAAGGGTGAACGGATTCTCACCCAGGATGCGTTCTTTTTTTTCTCCTATCCGCCAGCAATCCTTTCGTTTCATCGATGATAATCCCAATCGCCACACCACAGATGATTCCTGCTGGAAAACCGGTGATGAACCGGATAATATTGGTACTTTCCCAGAAACCCAGAAGTTGACCGACCCCATCGATACCGAGAGGTACGATACAAAGAATCAATGCAACAAGGAATCCCCCGGTCAACTCCAAGGTTACCAGCATGATGAACCCGAGCCCAATCGCGATCCCCAACCAAATCGCGGTGCATCTCGTGCAAAAAGGCATTTGATTGCCGTTGAAATATAACGAGCGGGATGCTTGCTGATGGCATAACCGGTCGCCACTAGAATACAGTACATTCCAGGGAAAGGACATATTTTTGATGAGATAGTCATTATCGGAGACACCAACGACACCCGAAAGATCAGGAACACTATTCTTCGGGAGAGCAAACGGCGCAAGAAATTGAAGAGCGCTCCATACACTAAAAAGGATAAAAAGAACGAAAATCAAACTTGGAAACCACCTTGCTCTCCGCTTCATAGCTACTCCAGATGCTCTGTCTCGTTACGTCCGTAATATATGGGTTATTGAAGTGGCATCATATTTAAATAGACTTTCCTTATTCTCGATACACCAAAGGCGATACCGATGACTCGATTCCCTGAAGCCGAAGCAAGGTTGTTACTCAAAAAAATCTGCATGAAATGCGGCGCTTCGAACGCCATCAAAGCAGAACGATGTAGGCGATGTAGATCCACAGAACTTCGTGTCAAAGCGAAAGAGGGCAGAGGGCAATAGAACCAGTAATCTTAAGAATACGATTCTTCTTTTTGGTTGAAACAGTGGAAGAGCCATGCCAGAGACGAAAGTAAAAAAAAGCGAGGATTTTAACGAATGGTACAACGAGATCGTCGAGCTTGCTGACCTGTGCGACAAACGCTACCCTATCAAAGGCATGAACATCTGGCGGCCCTACGGCTGGAAGGTCATGACCCACATCGACCAGCTCATCCGCGACGAAATGGAGGCCACCTCTCATCAGGAGGTCTATTTCCCGTTACTCATCCCTGAATCGTTTTTCAAGAAGGAAGAGGAACACATCGAGGGCTTCGGCAAGGAAGTCTTCTGGGTCACCCATGCCGGACTCAATGAGCTTGAGGAGCGCTGGCTGCTACGACCAACCTCCGAAACCGCGATGTACCCGATCTTCTCTCTCTGGATACGCTCCCATACCGATCTACCCTTAAAGACCTTCCAGATCGTTAACACCTTCCGCTATGAGACGAAACAGACCCGCGCTTTCATCCGTGTACGAGAAATACACTTTTTCGAGGCTCATACCTGTCACAAGGATTTCGACGACGCAGAACGACAGATCGCCGAGGACAAGGAAATCGCGCAACGGTTCCTTTCGAAACTCTGTTTACCTTATGTCCTGAGCAAACGACCTGAATGGGACAAGTTCGCAGGCGCATACTACACCATCAGCATCGATGTTCTCATGCCTTCAGGCAGGACACTCCAGATAGGATCGATCCATCAGTACCGAGATAATTTCGCAAAACCGTACAACATCACCTATGAGACGGAGCAAGGCGACCATGCGTTCTGCCACCAGACAACCTACGGGATGAGCGAGCGGCTCCTTGGGGCTGTCGTTGGGATCCATGGCGACAACAAGGGACTGGTCATGCCTCCCGAGGTCGCACCCAAGCAAGTCGTCATCATCCCCATCATCTTTAAAGGAAAAGAGCAAGCAGTCCTTGATGCGAGCCAGGCTCTGAAAGAAACATTAGAAAGCGAAGGAGTACGGTGCCATGTCGATTCCAGAGACATCACTCCTGGGAACAAATACTACGACTGGGAGCTCAAAGGTGTCCCTCTCAGGGTAGAAATAGGCCCGAAAGACCTCGAAAAAAAAGCAGTCACCCTCGTCCGCCGAGATACCGGGAAAAAAAGCTCGATTCCACAGCACGACGCAAACAAAAAAATCAAGGAAGAACTCTCTTCGATCACATGCAATCTTTTCACTAATGCTGACAACCTCTTAAAAGAGAATATGCATAACGTGTTGACCGTCGAAGAAGCCAAAGAGCTAAAAGGCATCATTGCACTCCCTTGGTGTGGTGACAAAGACTGCGCGTTAGAAATAGAAAACGTTTTAGAGGGGAATACATTAGGGGAGCCCATTGAAAATAAGGCCTGCCCGTACCCTTGTCCTGTCTGCGGGAAGCCAGCAATAACATGGATGAGATTTGCAAGATCATATTGAGGTGAAAAAACACATGGCCGGGAAGATAACAGGATTTCTACGAGAATACGTATTCCCTTTAAGCATCATCATCACTATTATTGGTCTCTTTTTACTCTTCATGGGCATTGCCTGGTTCTGGGTTAAAACGATCATCCGGTCACCAACCAGCCCACTCTTCTTCATCTACAACCTCAAGGACTGGAACGCATACACCCTCGTTGCAGGTCTTGTCATCTTCGGCATCGGGTTTTACTACATTTACAGCTTTTTGAAGAAGCGAAAATTCGTGTTAGACGAGCTCAAATCCGATAAACGATCAGAAATCCTGAAGATGCGTGCGAAACTCGAAAACACCGTCAAACACCTTCCCTCGAAATACCAGCGAATACTGATAGAGAAAGAAGACAAACTGAACATTAAGTAACCTTCGCTTTCATGGCGGGTAGAACAACATCTCTCACCTTCTATGTCGTTCTTGTCGAACCAAAATATAGCGGTAATGTTGGTGCTGTCGCTCGCACGATGATGAATTTTGACATCGAACACCTCTACCTCGTCAACCCTTGCGAGCTTGACAACGTTTGCTATGCACGCGCGATGCATGCCACAAAAATACTTGATGAAGCCACCCACTTTTCTTCTTTTAAGGACGCAATCAGAGACCTTGATTACCTTGTCGCCACCTCCTCTGTCGAATCGAAAACCGACAAAAAACACCTGAGAAACCCTTTGCTCCTTGAACAATTCGCCGAGAAAATCTATGAGGTACAAGGCAAGGTCGGCCTGGTCTTCGGTAGGGAGGACTACGGGCTGTTCAACGAAGAGATCGCAGCATGCGACATCATGGTGAAGATACCCACGAGTGAGTCCTATCCGTCCCTTAACCTATCCCATGCAGTAGCAATCGTGCTTTACTCTCTTTATCTGAAGAAGGCATTCATCAGGAAGCGGCGTAGGGAAATCGGGGCTGTGGAAAAAGAGAAACTCTTTGAGTTCTTTGGTCAACTCCTCGATGACATCGATTACCCGAATCACAAGAAGGAGAACACCAAAATCATGTTCAAACGGATGATGGGTCGGGCTATGCCCTCGACGTGGGAGTACCATACCTTCATGGGTGTGCTCAGCAGAAGCCTAGGTAAAATCAAACGTCTCAAGGAAAAAGACCGTTAGATCGTCTCAATGTTGAAATAGACATGGCAATCTTTGAGCGCAGCATGGACCTTATCAGCAAAGAAGATAAGGTCATTGATGTCGGCCTTCTCCTTTCCCCAATCAAACACGAAGTCGTAATTCCCCTTGGTTGCCTTGAATCCCATGTTCATGAGTTGGTTTTTTATCTCAGAAGGGGCAGCTCCTTCACTGTTGAAGAATATCTGGAGGTACGTCTTCATACGAATCACGACGCCCTAGAATTGAATCAAGAGTATTAAATCATTACGATGTGCGAAAAAGGATAGGAAAGGAGGGGCAACATCTCACGAGAAGGGTATTGGTGCAAAGGAGATGACGAAGATGACAAGGATTAGGAGCCCAAGCAGCTTTCGTTTCGTGTCAAGCGGAGAAAGATCATCTAACGGCGGTTGATGTTGTGTACCAATGAGAAGCATAATGAGGATTGCAAAGAAAATCCATCCGTCATATTGAAAAACGATACCGAGGACAACCAAGGCAATCACGACCGCCCAGCTCACGTACTTATGTTTGTCTTTAAGGATCGCCCTTGCAACATGGCCACCGTCGAGTTGACCCGCCGGGAGCAGGTTCACAGCAGTGAGAAAGATCCCCACCCATCCGGCAAACAAGGTAGGATGCGTGACGGCATTCGGTGGAATGGTAAAAAAAGAGCTGATCCATTGGATTAGTAACGGGTAATTTAAGGAAGTATACTGCCCAGTTGATGGCGTAAGGATAGGGTTTTGTTGCATGAGGAAGAATCCAATGATAGTGACGGGAATCGCAACGAGGAATCCGCACAGTGGGCCGAATGCACCGATATCAAGGAGCGCTTTTCTATTAGGGATTGGCTCTCTTGTCGAAATGATGGCTCCAAAGGTTCCGAGGGGCGGGGGAAATGGGATAAAGTAAGGTAACGACGCGTCGACGTGATGCCTTTTTGAGATAAGATAATGCCCCATTTCATGGACGCCAAGAATCAACAGTAATGGGATGGAGAAAAAGAGAAAGCCTTCCCAGAGGAACCCTGGGGAAAACATATTTTGCCAGCTTAAACCTCTGATATCGACCCATTGCAATGACCCTGCGATTGCTGTGGTGACGACTGTGACGGCAAGGAGAACGAGATGAACCCATATCGATTTTTTCTTTTTCTGGGGTGGCTTTTGAACAATGTAGATGATGTGTTCCCCGTGTTCAAACCGTATCATGGGAATGTAGCCTTTTTCGAGGAGGGTGAGACGAAGTGACTCGAATTTTTCCTCAAAGGTCTCTTCGTCAATCCTACAGAAGAAAGCGACGGTGTTCACATTCCACCGCATGTCATAGAATGGAAATCGCTGACCGACCTCTCGTTGCAGAAATTCGATATCGAATGGCGGTTGCATAGGGGGCGGCGGGATCGTGTTTTGTGTATCCGGCATGACGTCTGCCCACATGCGACAATTATATTATAAAGGCTTCGGGTAGATCACTCGAGAACCAATGAGTGAATACACATTGTTCGAAAAAGATAAATTCCAATATCATGGGACTGTTGTTACTCTACTGCGTAGTTCTTTTCTGAAATAATATCGAATGATGAAACTCCGAAATCTTAAAGAACGAGGACCTATTACGATTAGTCGAGGGTAGACGTGACCTGTTACAAGAGGAGATGCAGTAAATGACTTTTTTAAAAAAGAATGTACCAAAATCCGGTGATTCCATAGAACAGACAAATATGTCCCCCGCAACTCATAACATCGAACGAAGAGACTCAGAACGAACCTTCCCGAGGAAAAAAGAGTTGAGAGAAATACAAAAAGATTTTGGGCGATCCAGAAGTGCTCTAGAAGGCGGTAATCAAAAAATCGACGGTCTTAAAACTTTGATTTTGGAGCAACAGCAGGTTCTCAAGGATATCCAGGATGAACTTGAACAGAAAGACCAAGAGCTCCAAAGGAGTCAAGCTTCAATAGCTGAAAAAAATAAAGCGATTTCAGAACTCACCCTCAAACTCGGTGATGCCATTAAGGAACACGCGGAATTAGCCGAGAAATTAAAGAATAAAACCATCTACATCGACTATCAAAATGAGATCATCGACTGGAAAAACAAAGAACATGAAAAGCAGCAACAGAGAATTGATCAACAAGGAGAGTTCGTGCATACGCAACGACGCGAACTTGCTGAGAAAGATACACTTGTACGAACCTTATATACTGAGTTGGAAGCCCAGAAAGAAAAAATGAACGAAGACCTTCGAACAATAGACACCCTGCGCCACGAAATAGAGGATCTGAATCAGGAGGTCACATCCCGAAGCAAGATCGTCGACACCATAGTCAACCAGTGCTTTGAGAACCAAGCACAGCTCACTGAAAAAACCCTACAGGTCGATACCTTACAAAACGATGTTCATAAAAGAGAGGACGAGGCCGAGACGCTTCAACTTGAGATTGAGACAAGAAACAAAATCATTGATACAATCCAGGGTCAGCTAACACAGAGTCAATCGCAACTCATTGAGACCTCATATTTCATCGATCAATTAAGTGATGAACTCGAATGGAACCGCAACCTTTTGGCAGAGACTCGGGATGAGCTGGCGAAGCTTAAAGAAGAGATGCTCAGTAAAACACAAGAGGGGGCATTGCAGCGCGATGAGGTCGTCAAAGTCCAGGATGAACTTGATCTTTTACGGGAGGAATTCATCACCCGTGGAAAACTCATCGAAGAAATGGAGCAACAATTTGCTGACCAGCAGATGATCGACACTGCAAAAACGCAAGAAATAGCAGCACTCCAAACGCAACTCAGTCAACGTAATGAAGAACTCGAAGAAAGAGTCCAGGACCTGAGGAAAGCCCAGGAGGACGTCGACGACCTCTGCTCCCAGGTCGCCTCTAGAAACACCGTCATCGAAAAATTACAAAACCAGGTGATAAACAACCAGACCAGCCTCTTGGAACATACGCATACTACCGAACAGTTGCAGGAAGAATTTGAGGAGCATAATAAACATCTAGTAAAGAAAGAGATAGAGCTTGCTAATTTACAAACAGAATTAGCCGACCGTGCAAACTCTTTAAAGGACGTGGCTGCAGAGTTGAGTCGAAAGGACAAGGAGATCCAACAACTTCAAGATGAACTTGAGAAAAGCCAGGAGGCTCGGGAGGCACTCACCACGGATCTTTTAGAGACCAAGGAAGTAATTGCTGAGAGCGAAACAGAACTTAACCAGTTAAGAACGGATTATGAGGAGCGATGGGTGGACCTTATTTTAAAGAAGATCGAAATACGTGACTTTTCAGAGCAGGCAGCGCTATTACAGACAAAACTGGAACAGCAACATGACTTGTTCGTCGACAAACAAAACGAATTGGAAAAGAAAGAAACAGAATTACGCAATCGTACGAAGGAGGTCGATGAACAACAGGAGATGATTGAAACACTGAAAAATGAGGTGACGACACGGAGCGGACTCCTCGCTACTATGGAGGAGGAGCTCAGCAGACAACAAACGCGACTCATCCAACAAACACAGCAAACAGACCAGCTTCATGATGAACTCGAACATCGGAACATCCAATTGGTACAACAACAACAGCAACTCCAACAAAAAGAAATGACCATGACCACACTTCAAGAAGAGTCAGGTGAGCAACAGAAAAAAATAGGTCAACTGAAAGCAGAGATAGAACAACGAAAACGAGAACTCGATGACTATTCCAACACCGTCGCTCAGTTGGAACATGAGAGAGATAGGCACAGCTCCCTCCTTGAAATCATAAAAAATTCGGTCCCTGCTCCCCTTCTTTTCGTCGATAAAGACCACATGGTAACCACTTGGAATCAAAAAGCAACAGATTTGCTTGGGGCGGGCATTGACAACGAAAAAAAAGTTGATCTGTTTTCACTGGATGTCACGGAGAAGGAACGAGTTCGCAAAGGGATACTGCAATGTTTTAAAGATAAAAAACCAGTGATGGTCAAATCGATTTTGCTGAAAAACCAGAAGGGGACGCGGTTTTTAACCGATATATCCCTTGTTCCTCTTGAGGACGGCAAAGAAGAAGCACAAGAGGTATTCATGATCATTCATGACATCGGTGATGTGTCAGATATTCAGGCGCGTCTTGAGCGCCAAAAGGAGGAGATTCTGGCTCTCGAGATGAGGTGCCAGGATGCACGCGCAGAATTGAAGACTTTACACGTCGAAAACAAACAAGATTCCGAGGATCTGATAAAGGTGCAGACCAATCTCGATCTGAACAGTGCTGGTCATATTGATCTACTTTTAGCGGAGAAGAAACTAGAGCCTGAGATAACGAATGAACTCATTTTATCGAAAGTACAGGAATCGAATGATTATACAAAAAAATTAGACGGGATCAGAGTTGATGTGGACAGCTTAGAAACAGAAAAAAAGAAAACGGTGCAGAAGAAAACCTCACAGGTCCAAAGCGAAGATTGGAAAGAGAAATTAGAGATTTACAACGAGATTGACAAATGGTTGAACAGCAAAGACGATGGTCATCAAACGAAGAAAATCAAGGAATCTGAAGAAAAATAGTGGGTGGACCTTCAACCGTATAACGTGACCACTTGGCTTGTTGGGAGGGGAGGCTCGAGTGTAATAATCCGCTCATTTCCAGGTGATGGAATGAGTGTTAGCTGCATTGATTCATCGTAGAGGAGTCGGTCAGTCGCTGGCAGGTTTATGATAATGAATCCCATATCTGTGTTTTTGTCAATCGTGTGAGCGTCGATCATAGAATTATCATCATCAACGGTCGAGATGATGCCAAAGGAACTGTCATTTATCAAGTCCCACAAGGGATGGCTGAAGAGGGAGTACGATTTGATAGGAGCTGCCAGTCCGCTGAAGGTGAGCAGGTGAACATCGTTTCCATCAGAGATCATAATGGTGAGTTTTGTAATGTCGAGATGCAGTGAAACAAGCGGTTTGATGAGGACTGCTATGCGTTGAATCACTTCTTGTCCCTGGACATCTTCATATTTACCAATGACGTTTTTTACCTGTAAATAGGTCGTTATTTCATCGAGAGCTTCATTGGTGATGCTCGTGAGGTCTCGGTTGGACACGTCTTGTGTTGTCTGGATGATGACTGAACCTGCTACAGCAGCGATAAGGATGATAACGATGAGGATGATTCCTGCAGTGAGACCTAGGTTTCCTGTAACGGTCATGGTTGTCTGTTTTCTCCATATACAGCTTTCTTTGAAAAATATATAAGTCTTATTATACAATTAGTACCAGTTCTGTTGAAAACCGGTCGTTTGTTTGTGTAGCACGTAAAATTTTTTTAAGCTAGTGTTTTTTTCTCCTGGATTTTCTCGAGGTTTTGTGATTTTAACAGTTTGACTATTCAACTCCAAAATTTAATATATTGTTTCTTGAGAACATGTTTCATGGAAATCAATGACATGACTAAAAATGTCATGAAATGAAAGGAAAGAAGGTGAAGAAATGGAGAAACGCTATATGGAAAGGCTGGTAGGAAAATACTGCAAAATAGTCACCAAAGAGCCAGGAGAAGAACGAGCGAGCGTCGTCACAGGGATTCTCGAGGATGTCGATTATAAAGACGGTTTTATTATGGTTGATTCCTCCCAAGGACTCGGATGTTTACGGATTGATACGGTAATAGCAATAAAACCGGGTAACAAACACAGACCTGAGAGAAAAAGTTTTAAGCAAGATGACGAAGCCGACATTGGTATCGGTACCTTAATTGTGTTCATCGCCATGGTACTTGTCGCTGCTGTCGCTGCAAGCGTCATCATCCAAACCGCAGAATCACTACAACAGCGAGCCTACGCGGTCGGAAAACAAACCATCCGCGATGTCTCA
>DATKKD010000025.1:0-1318 GCA_035543435.1 Thermoplasmatota archaeon | reverse complement strand
GTGTCATGCTTCCTCCTTATGATGTAACAGATTTAGATATTAAAATATTATGTGATTATAATCACAAAATGCCTCAAGATTACCAACTCTGATTTTACAACCCTTTTTGACCAACGCTATACTTTACAGAACCATAGACAGTAATATTTATATAGAAGTGTTTACATGCAGTTTTTGCTTTTCCATCTACAAAAGGAGGCAAGAAAGTTATGATGGCTGGAGGACAGCAACCAATTATTATCCTAAAAGAAGGCACAAAACGAGAAAAAGGTAAAGGCGCACAACTGAACAACATCATGGCAGCACGAGCTATCTCGGACGCCGTGAAATCCACCCTCGGTCCTAAGGGCATGGACAAGATGCTCGTCGACTCAATGGGTGATGTCGTCATCACCAACGACGGAGCAACCATCCTCAAGGAAATCGACGTGGAGCACCCAGCGGCAAAGATGATCGTGGAAGTCGCCAAATCGCAAGATGAAGAATGCGGCGACGGCACCACCTCAGCGGTCATCCTCACCGGAGAGCTGCTCAAGAACGCGGGTGAGCTCATCGAACAGAACATCCACCCGACCGTGATCTGTAGCGGTTACCGCCTTGCAGCACACCGGGCAATCGAAGCACTGAACAAGATGTCGATACCGATTAAACCCGGGGACAAGAAAACCCTGAAAAACATCGCCATGACTAGCATGGCAAGCAAGGGCGCAAGCTCAGCAAAAGATCTGCTTGCTGACGTCGTCGTCGACGCAGTCACCAGTGTCGTCGAACAAATCGGTGACCGAACCATAGTCGACATGGACAACATCCAGATCCAAAAGAAACACGGCGGCAGCATCGAGGACACCGAGATCATAAAAGGCATCATCCTGGACAAAGAACGCGTCCATGAAGGGATGCCAAGGCAACTGAAAAACGCGAAAATAGCGCTCGTCAACGCAGCTTTGGAGATCAAAAAAACCGAGGTTGACGCACGAATCCAGATCCAAGACCCGACCCAGCTCCAAGCATTCCTCGACGAAGAGGAGTCGATGTTGCGGAAGATGGTCGAAAAGGTCAAGAAAAGCGGAGCGAATGTCCTCATCTGTCAGAAAGGCATCGACGACCTCGCACAGCACTTCCTCTCAAAAGAGGGAATCTATGCGGTACGACGCGCGAAGAAAAGCGACATGGACAAGCTCGCAAAAGCGACTGGTGCCATCGTGGTCGCAAACCTCGAAGAACTCTCACCAAAAGACCTCGGATGTGCTGGCAGCGTCGAAGAAAACAAAATCGGCGATGACAAAATGACGTTTATCACCGGGTGTAAAAACCCTAA
>DATKKD010000024.1:0-17583 GCA_035543435.1 Thermoplasmatota archaeon | reverse complement strand
ATCACGAGCGCGGCAGCCAAAAACGCGACGTCACGGACCACCACGAACCACGCGTTCGTGAGCAGCGTCACGTCGTTCTCGAAGTACGACCGCCCCGCGTTGAACGCGTCCATGATCACCAGGTAGATGAACACCGCGACCACGATAAACAGGATGACGTTGATGTAAAACGACCACTTGTTCCACGTCCTTTTATCGACCGGTAACACAGGATTTTCGCTCATCCCAACCACAAGGAAGCATGAAGAACTGGCTATATGAATATTGCGCAAGGATGAGTATTGCCTACCCTTGATAAAATTCAAATAGAAGAACACAGTTATAAAAAACCTGACAGACAGAGGGAAGAACGATATGTGGAGAACCAGTGTCCAAATTACCCTCATATTCCTCGTCATCGGGCTGAGTCTACCTACGACAGCGCAAAACCTCGAACAACGATCATTCACACTTTTGCCTGGAGAAATCCTTTATGTCGGCGGGTCTGGTCCTGGAAACTATACAAGAATCCAGGACGCCATAGACAATGCAAGCAACGGGGACACGGTCTTTATCTTTCCTGGGACCTACTATGAGAGCATCCTTCTTGACAAAGCACTCAGGATAGAGGGAGAAAACCAGACCACAGTCATCCTCGATAGTCAGAGCGTGTTTACGCATGGAATACTGATTCAATCTAGTGATACCACAGTATGCAACATGACTATCCAAAACTATCAAAGCTTCACTGCCGGGGCAGGTGTGATCATCACTGATGCTACCCTTCGACATATCATCTTTACCAACCTCACCCTCCTCAACAACTGGTATGGCATCTTGGCATGGAACCAGTCCACGAACATCCAAGATATCATTCTTTCAAGGACAAACCTCACAGGGAATACCTACGGAGTCAGATTCGTACGGACAACACACTGTCGCGTCGCCCAATGTGTTTTCATCACCAATAGAGTGGGTCTAGCGCTTGACAGCTCTACAAACGACACCATACAAAACAACACCTTCCATGAGAATGGATTAGGACTCGTCGGCGAAACATTACTGCACTATATTCATACCATACACGGAAACACGGTCAACGGAAAACCACTCATCTACCTCGAGAATCAGACACATCTCACCATAGATAGGGAAGCAGGTCAAATCATCATGGTCAATTGCTCATACAGTACCATTCGCAACATCACCCTTAACGACACCTATTTTTTCGGCATCTACCTTGCCTTCGGACGCCACATCACCATCGCCAACTGCACCCTCAACAGATCCGCCCTCATGCTCGATAAAACACACGATGACACCGTTATTGACAACACCATCTGTCACAATCAGAATCAGACAGGGATCGGGTTAGCGTTTGCGGACAACAACAGCATTCTGTTCAATGAATTTATCCATAACGATGATAAAGCAGTTGGATTCTATTCCTCGCATCACAATGTTCTTCACTCAAATGCCTTCCATGACAACGAAATAGGTATCGACTTCTATTCCTCCTCAAATCTCAATACGGTCTATCACAACATCCTGAGCAACAACACACAGAACGCCCTTGATGAATGCCAAAACCAGTGGGACAATGGCTCCATCTCAGGTGGCAACTATTGGGGCGATTATACGGGGAACGATACCAATCAAGACGGCATCGGCGACACCCCGTACAATATCGCAGGTGGCACTAACCAGGACCGGAACCCCCTCATACTCCCCTATGGGATGACGAGTCTCACCATTGGAATCACACCGAAACCATCCCGAATGCAACTTTCGATCACTAACATAGGTGCAACAACCGCTCTGAATGTTCACTGGCTTCTGACACTGAAGGGCGGGGGTCTTTTCTGCAGACGAACCTACCAGGGTACAACACAACCAATCCTACCAGGTCACCACGCCGGTTTACCTAGATTCTTCCTCATCGGGTTTGGACCTGTCGAACTACAAGCCTCCGCATGGGCTGATAACGCACCGATGGTGACCGAAAAAACCCATGGGTTCTTGATCATTTTCTATTTTTTCATACGATGAACTAAAAACGCAAAGATACTACGGAGGGGATTGTCATCCTCCCAGCGCCTCTTTCCGCGTCAGAAAAAGTCAGAAAGCTTCGTGTTCTTCACCCGGTCGCTTTTGAACAGCGAGTCGATGGACTTCTCCACGAGCGCGATCCGCTGCTGCGCGTACACCGGTAAGTGGTACTTCACCGCAATCTCCTTTGAGATCTCCAGGTACTTCTTCACCGACATCTCATGCACGGTGAGCGTCAGCTTCCCTTGGCATTGCGAACACACCCCAGCGAGCGGGATGCGCCGGAACGTCGTGTTGCAGAGCGGACAGCGCACCGACTGCTTGGAAAACGCCCGCATGTTCCCGATGATGTCAGGCAGGAAATGCTGCTCGATCACCTTGTACGCGACGTCAGCCTCGTCGACCGCCCTGATCTTCGACGCAAGACTCAGCTGCACGCTCATCTTATCCATCATCGTCTTCAGGGTCTTATACAAGGACTCACGTGGCCCCTCCGAAATATCCCTTGTGTCGTGGGTGAACCCGAACTGCTCATACTGCAGCTCCGTACCAAGCCTGGCAGCAACGAGCCCCATCTTCTTCTCAAGGGTCCTGGAATGCTCATGCCGCAAGGTCGCCTCGTAGAACTCCAAGGGGTATCGACCGAGCGTGTCGAGGTTATGCGCCTCCTTGTCGACCTCGTTAGGATCAAGTCGTGTGGTGAGGATTAACGGCAGGTCCATCTTCCCGCCGCGCTTATCAGGGATGTAAGAATGCGAGAAATTAAGTAATGCGTCCGTAAGGAGAATTAATCCATCTTCATCACCGTCGGCGTTTCGTCTTTTAGTTGCATGGAAGAAGGGATGTGCATAACATACTTGAGCTGTGGTAAATCCGACAATTCGCGCGAGTGCACCAGCTGAGGTGTGTGGTGCGAGTCCGACGACGAGATGCCCGGTCAGGTCCTGCGGTTTTTTGATTTTGTAGAACCGGTCCAACCCGTAGAATTTCACGAGGAGGTCGTCGATGAACTTGGAGACCTGGATGAAGAACTCAGCACAGGCGTTTGAGATGACGACATCCTGGACTTTGAGTTCGCAGATCTGTTCTTCGTTTTCTAAGCCGTTGCCGAGGTAATCCTTGGTGTAGCCGAGCTCCTTGAGTCGTTTGACTGATACACCGATCTCCCGTGGTTTGAAGTGGGTGAGGGGGGCGTCCGTCATATCGAATCGGATCGTCCCGTCCTTGAACACGTGCACGTTGTGCTTCGCCCGCAGGATCCCTTTCTCCAGCGGCTCAGGGGTCTTGTGTTTGGAGATCGTCCCCATGACGCCTTTGATGGTCCCTGGGATCGTATGCTCCCCGAGGTTCTTCCCGGCAAGGGTGAGCTCTTCGGTGAGATTCACGGTCTGTCGCTCGATTTTCCCTGGGATGACCTCGGTATGGGTGCCGCAGGCACAGTGGAGTCGGAAGGTGGTGGCATTGCATTTGGGGCAGCGACGTAGGCCAGCTTCCACCTCGATGAGCTCGTTTTCCGCTGCAGTGTTAACTAGTCGCTGGTTCCCCCCATAGTTGCCAAGCGGGAACAGGACGTGCGGTGGTGGTCGCATTTTCCGTGCTGCTGCTTTCTCTGGCCGTCCCATGCGTGCGCCGATGCGGAAAGGTGCCCGTGCCCGTATGGTGATGCCGGCGAGCCGTGAGACGTAGGAGAGCACCGGTTCTGAGTCTATCGGTGGTGAATATCTGGTTGTTTCCCTGATCTTTCCGTCGTTGATATCAAGGCCTGTGCAGCGAAGGAGAGGATACGCGTACTGTTCGAGGCGCAGGGTCCCCTCGCGTTGGGTGTGGAGCGCCCCGAGCTGGACAAGGATAGTTTTGATCTCAGGGGTGTGTGGGAGGACTAAGGTCATTGAAGTACCAGTATTCATGGTTCCTTGTTCTTTGATGCATTTCGCTAGGTTTTCCACATCGTTTGCTGGGAGATCGTGCCAGAAGAGGTTGTAATCAGGATGGAGCGGGATATGGTACTGTTCTGAGAGGAGGAAGGCGTCCTGTGGTGATGGATGTCTAAGGTCGAGGTGTCGTCCAAGTTGCGCGTCTATCGTTTTTTGGAGAAGGATGTCCCCTTGTTGGATCGCAGGGACAGTGAGGTCCTTTGGCTCGCATGCTGCTGCTTTTGCAAGCTCCTGCACCCACCATTCGTACACGTAGGAGGAATCGGGGAGTAGCGCGTTGTTCTCGATGAACTCACCGTAGGGGATGAGGATCTCCCCGAGGTCGATGATTTTTTTCACGTCGGTTCGGATGTCCTTGGTGTTGTTGATTTGGAGCAGGTCGCCGTTGTGCAAGAGCACGATGGGTCCCTCGATCTGGTCGCAGGGGGTGCCGATGGTGCCTTTTCCTGGGCGCTCGGTTTTCATTTGGGTACCGACGGTGATGAAGCTATCCAGGAGGAACATGGTTGCTGGGTTGATCGCGGTGGAAGCAAGCCCTGCGGTTCGTGCGCGTCCGTAGCGGAGGCGGAACCCGCCGACGCGTGACGGGTGCGAGAGCACCGGTCGTCCCGCGATCACCTCGCCGATGTACTTGGAGGATGGAGGGATGCTGGGGATGCCGCCTGTCTCTTTCGTGGGTTCGGTCCCTTTGTTGACGAAGATCTCGAGGAACTCCCAGCCGGTGAGTTTGAGTGCCTTGATGTGCTTGAAGATCTTGGGTGCCTTGAGGCAGAGCCCTTCTGCGATGACCAGGCAGGCGCCGCCTCGGAGTCTGTTGGTGCCGATCCGTGGGAGGTCCCGGTACCCGGTGACTTCCTCGTCCTCGGTGCCTTCGCCGTTGATGCAGATCGGGCAGTGTTTCACGATGAGCTCGATCTCATCCACGGAGGGCAGGTATTGGAGGTGTTGGACGCGTTTGTACAGCGGTATTTCCTCTTTGAGCCGTTCGATTTCCCCTTGGGTCGCCTGGTAGGAGCCGATGCCGAGCTGGCGTCGCACGATGTCCGCGATGAGCACGCTCATCGCCTGGCCTGTCCCTCCTGCGCTCCGGATCGGTCCAGAAAAGTAGAGGTCGACGTAACTAGACCCATCGTCGTTGCGCCCGAGCCGTACATCCGCGATGCCTTCGAGGGGTGCGACCAGCACGCCTTCGGTGAGGATCGCAAGTCCCGTGCGTACCGCTTGGTCGAGCCCTTGTTCGATGCTTTTAAAGGCGTAGGTTTTTCCGTCGACGATGAGGCGGGCGATCTCGAGGGACACGAGCTCCCGGTTCTTTATTTTCTTGGTGGCCTCGCGTATCCTCGGTGCGATGCCTTTCGGTCCGACGAGTTGTTCGACGCGGGCGGCGAGGTCGAGCGCCTGGGGGATCTCCACGGAGAACTCAGGGTCAAGGCCCTTGTTGCGTGCGGCGGCTGCAAGGGCGTAGCAGGCGTCGATGTCGTGCTGAAGCTGCGCGAAATAGGCACGCATGGCTGCACTTGCAGCGACGTTGTTGGACAACTCCCCATCCATGGCTCTCATACTCAGAAAATGAATTTCATATCGAAATAGCGGTGAGTCGTTTAAAGGTTTGTATTTTGGACCCGTGTCAGGCGACTGCTTTGCTGAAGTCCATGGTGGTCGCGTTCCCTGTCTTAAGGTCGACGATCGGCAGTTTCGCAGAGTCCGGGACGAAGTTCAGCATCTTCTGGTACGAGGTCTGGGACTGCCAGCTACTGGCGTTGATGAGGGTGACACCGCGGTAGTTGTCGATAGAGGAGGTGTGCACGTGCCCGGTGACGAACACGTCCGGCACCTGGGTGATGACCATGAAGTCCGTGTGCTCGGGGGCGAGCGGTGTGTAGCCTCCGTAGGTCGGTGAGAGGTGCCGTTTCTTCAGCATCAGTTTCATCACTTCGGTGGGCTCATTGTAGGATAAGGTCTGGATGTTGGTGGAGTAGTCAAGCAGGCTTTGCCCGTGGTAGGAGAGGATCTCGATGCCGTGCAGGGAGAAGTAGCAGGGGTTGCCGACGAAGAGGTAGTCCTTGCCGGTGAACAGGTCGCGGATCTCCTTTTCGAAGGCGGGCTGTGGCTCCGCTGGCCTGACCGCGTCATGGTTACCTGGCTGCAGGATGATGGTGATGTGGTCCGGGATACTCGTGAACTGCTGGGCGAGCGCCTGGTACTGCTCGTAGATGTTGGTGATGGCGAGCTCTTTCTCCTGGTTCGGGTAGATGCCGATGCCGTCGACAAGGTCCCCGGGGAGCACCAGGTACTTGAGCCTGCTTGCCACGTCGCGTTGCCGCTGGTTGCCGAGGTCGCCGTTGATCCAGCGGAGGAACGCGTTCCATTCCGGCTCCATGAACATCTTGCTGCCGATGTGGATGTCGGAGAGGAAGGCGGTGCAGAGCGGTAGCTCTGTGCGTTTCCTCTCGTGTTGAACCTTGATGTCTGGGAAGATGATGTTTTGGACGATGATGAGGTCCCCGTTCTTGCTGGGTCTTCCGACAATGCCGATGACCTCGTCAAGGACGACTTCGCTTGCGAGCGGGAACACCTCGGTGTTTGCTTTGAGCGTCATGAGCGGTGCGGTGCCTGTCTCGTCCTCGAGTTCGATGAGGCGGTGGCCGTGTTGCGTTGTCTTGACGGATTTCACGATGCCGATGAGCTGCACGTCCGGCATGGTTTTTTTGATTCGGTTTATGTGGATCGCGTTGGCCACCTCCCGGCGTTGGGTCTGCATGATTTTTTTGATGATGGTGAAGCGGTCCTTGAAGAGGCTTGCGAAATCCTGGGTGGTGCCCTCGCTGGTCCTGTTCCCGGTGATGTCGGAGATGATGCGTACCTCGGCGTCGTAGTCCTTGGCGAGAGGGTTCCATCCTTTTACGGTCTTGAAGGTCAATGGCTGCATGGGTTTCTGTGGTGGTTCTTCGGTCCTCTCGTCCACATCGGATTCTTCTTCCTCGTCTTCCTCTACTTCTTTAAGGACGCTGGTGCCGCTGAGGAGTTTCGAGAGGATCTTTTTTTGTGCTTCCTTGTCAATGGTTTTTTCCGTGGAAATGCTCGGAGGCGCTGGGAGAGTGGTCGGTGGTAGGGGTGGTGTGACGTCAAGTGGCGTGGCTTTAGGAGGTTCCGCTGCTGGCACCTCTGGCAGCTTCTGGGTGGATTCTTCGATGGTTTTGATGATGTCGACGCTAAGAAACAAGGGGTACTCTCGCAGGTTTTCCAGGAGGAATGAGGCGAAAGCATCTGGGTGGTCCTTTTCTCTGATGTACGTAAGCGCGTCAGGTTGGACGAATGTCCCATGATCGGAGAAAAGTTTCAGAATGGTCTTCATCGCCTTGCCCGTGAGAAGAAGTTGTAAGACGGTATAGACCATGATGTTTTTAGAAGTATCGTCGATGGCGGTCGCTTGTCGACCTGAGGCCTGCATTTCTACGTGTTGAAAGTATTAATATCATGAAGGTATATCGTGTGGTGTATGACCCAGCTTTCCAAGGCGAAACAGGGGAGAACGACCCCACAGATGACCAGTGTCGCTCGTGCGGAGAAGGCGGAGGTAGCTGTGGTTCGCTCACGTGTCGCTTCTGGTCAGATCGTGATTCCCTGGAACCCAATTCATGCGCCCCGTCCGCTCGGCATTGGGAAAGGTCTACGGGTGAAGGTGAACGCGAACATCGGCACCTCTATGGAGCATTGCAGCCTTGCTGAGGAGGTTAGGAAGGCGAAGGCCGCGGTCGCCGTCGGTGCACATGCGGTGATGGACCTGTCGACCGGGGGCGACCTGGACCGGATCCGCAGGACGCTCCTTAAGGTTGTTCCGGTGCCGTTCGGGACTGTACCGGTATATCAGGCCGGTATCGAGGCGATCGACAGGCATGGCTCGGTGGTGGACATGACCGCGGATGACATGTTCCGTGCGTTTGAGAAGCAGGCGAGGCAGGGCGTCGATTTCGCGGTGGTGCATGTCGGGGTGACGAAGGAAAGCGTCGCGCGCCTCAGAAAGCAGAAGCGTCGGATCCCCATGGTGTCCCGCGGTGGGTCATTCCACATGGCATGGATACTACACCATCAGGAGGAGAACCCGTTGTACGAGGACTTCGGATACCTCTTGGAGCTTGCGAAGCAGTACGATGTGACGCTGTCGCTTGGCGACGGGATGCGGTCTGGTGCCCTCGTGGATTCAAATGACCGTGCGAAGTTCCAGGAGCTGCTCATCATCGGTGAGCTCGTGGAGCAGGCGCGTGAGGCCGGGGTGCAGACCATGGTGGAGGGGCCTGGCCATATGCCGTTGTCAGATATTGAGCCGAACATCTTGGTGATGAAGTCCGTGACCAAGGAAGCGCCGTATTTCGTACTAGGGCCGCTCGTCACCGATATCGCGCCTGGGTACGATCATTTTGTGGGCGGCATCGGTGGTGCGCTCGCAGGGTTCGTCGGGGCTGACTTCCTGTGCTATGTGACGCCCGCAGAGCATCTCTGTCTGCCCGACAAGGAGGACGTCCGGGAGGGAGTGATTGCGACGCGCATCGCGGCACACGCTGCGGACCTTGCCCGAGGCTTGGATCGGGAGGTCGACGCGGAGTTCAGCGGCGCGCGGGAGGCGCTCAACTGGGAGAAGATGTTCCGGCTCTGCATTGATTCCTGTAAGGCGAAAGACTATCGTAAAAAACGGCTTCCCCTGGAAGAGACAGCTGCGTGCTCGATGTGCGGAAAGCTATGCGCGATCGAGATGGTCAAGAAGTATTTGGGCACCAAGGAGACGAAGACGTCGAGGTGATTTCCCTCGATTCTCCAAAAAAAGGAAGAGAGACAGGCTAGGGGTGATTGTAAGCCTGTCGCTGATCTTTTAAGGGTTTTGAGGACCTCTCACTGTGGCAAGGTGAAGATCAATGGACCTGCTTTGTAGGAGTAGAAGGATTTATCGACCCCGCCGATGTTCTCTGGAGTAATGATAACTTCGAAATGAATGCGTCCCATACCAAAGAAATACTTGCATTTCACCAAGGTTTCTGAATGATTTCCCAGATTGGCGATCGTCTCATTTTGCAAGAGTTTTTCACGCATCTGGAAGGGACCCATGAACACCTTGATTTTCAGGCTCACGTTCGTGGCGTTGTAATCACCCGGGTTTTTGATGGTAACGGTGATCCCACCCAGGCAAACGAGTTTTGGTGAGACCGTGATGTCCGGTGGCGGGTTTAAGAAGAGATTCAGGGTCGTGTTGTCGAAGGTGACGTTCATTCCGTAGGTTACTTGAAGCGTAATTCGATAAGTACCGATCTTAGTGTAGTTGTGATACGTGTTGACGGGAAGTTGTGAGGTGTTGCCATCGCCAAAGTCCCATAACCAATGACACACGTAGGGGTTGTACGATTTCGACACATTCCCATGAAATCGGACACCGGGTGGTATGTAGAGCTTCTGCTGGTGATACCACCAGAAATAGGGGCCGCCTGCACTGCATGAGAAATTGGCAGGGCCGGGTGTCCAGATCACGACGTCATCGATTTGGAAATACTGAGCGACCGCCCCTTCTTCAGTGTTGCTGTAGCATTGGAAACCAATCGTTACATTCGTGTTATTGCGATATGTTGACAAGTCGATGGGCATCCCTTTCAGAGAGAATTCATTCTCATTGAAACTCCAATTGATTGCTTGCCACACTTTTTTCCACGTCGTCCCACCGTCAGTGGACACGCTCACGTTAAAATGAAGCAACCCATTTTCAACGACGTAAGTGTCGCTGTACCACCAGAAATGCATGTAGATGTTGTTCGTGTGGTTGTAATTCAAATACTTACTGAAGTCTAGATATGGCGTCATCAGCCATTCGTCCATAAGTCCATGGCAACTGGTTCCGCGGTACACCTCCGCACTGTAAGGAGAACTGTGATATCTGATGTTATCGATTCTCCATTTTCCATTGGGGTTCGTTGTCTTGATCCGCCACCCTGAAGGAGGCATGGCTGTTGTTGAAAAGTTTTCATTTAAAACGGTGAGGTTCCCTTTCGAACCGTCCGATAATGGTTTCATTGACGGCACATTTGGGACACTAGGTCCTTTGGTTGACTGTGCTTGGACAGAACAACACATTCCGAGAAGGATAAAGGCGATCACCAGCGTACAAAAGCTTTTTATATTTTGTTTTCTCTTTTCCGCTTTTCTCATGAACAAACTCCTCCCTTTGTAATCTTTTTTGTTATTTCGAATAATCTCGAATTCTATTTAAACATTTCTACCCCATTTTTACGTTACTTTTGTAACAAAAAATTTTTCATATCGTGCTGAAGAAGATGAATTCTTTTCGCACCATCATGAACGTGCAACAAATAAAACTCGAAGAATCAAACCCTATAAATAGGGCTCACCTCATACGACCGATACGATGGACGAGACACCGGAGGAGCCGAGGAAACACGAACTGCTGCCAATAGTACTCATGGGTGGCTTTTTCATCATCATCAACGGGCTTGCGCTTCTCCTCACCAGCACCTTTCAGAGTGCTGGGCTTAAGGTCTTCCAAAACACGAACGACCCATGGAACCTGGTCGTGCTGTTCGTGATGATCCTTGGTGTCACCGTCGTCATCCTTCTCATCGCGCGGTTCTGGAAGAAACAACTCATCCAAGTCATTATCCTGTTCGCGGTCGGCTACACCGCGTTTTACCTCTTCCTGCCGCTCTTCTCGCTGGTTCTTTCCTCGGACTGGATGATTATTTTCCTCTCAGTTCTGTTCGCGGTAATCCTCGTCGCCGTCCTCGTAAGATACCCGGAGTGGTACGTGATTGACCTCAGCGGTATCATCATCGGCACGGGCGCGGTCGCCCTTTTCGGCATCTCACTTAGCATCCTGCTCGTCATCATCTTCCTCATCGGGCTTGCGGTGTACGACGCGATATCAGTGTACAAGACGAAGCACATGATCGACCTCGCTGACACCGTCATGGACCTGAAGCTCCCCGTGCTGCTCGTCATCCCGAAAATCAGGCGCTACTCCCTCATCAAGGAAACCAAACGGCTCAAAGAGCAAATCAAGGCAGGGGAGGAGCGGGACGCGTTTTTCATGGGCCTTGGTGACGTCGTGATGCCAGGGATCCTGGTCGCGTCGGTCTACACCAACATCCCGAACGGACTGTGGGTCGCGTTTTCAGTGATTGTAGGTACCCTTGTGGGATTCACCGTGCTGATGACCTTCGTCGTCAAAGGAAAACCACAGGCGGGACTCCCCTTGCTCTGCAGCGGCGCGATCCTCGGGTACGTCATCTCAAGCTATGCGTTCTTTGGAACGCTGGTCGGGTTAGGGCCGTTGTTTTAATAGTCGGTGTGGAAATGCTTATCCGGGCACCAGAGCCTCCGGTCCAGATGTTGCAAGGGTTTGCCGCACACCGGGCAGGTCACCCGCTCTAAAAAATGGTCCAACCAAATGTTGCGGACCTGAAGCACGTTTTCTTTCTGGATTCGTTCCAGCGTGGATTGTAACTGCGGGGTCGTCGCGAGCTCATTCAGATGTTGAAAATTGATCGTATCGGGGGTAGACGCTGGCTCGTTTCGATAGACAGCCTCGCCTTCTGTCTTTTTGAGTTTCTCCCCTTGTTTCCCGACGAGAAGCGCAGCGAGAATCACCCCGCTTACGAGTCCGCCGAAATGTGCGAGATGGGCAACGTTGTCCTGTCCGGAGAGAAACACGATGATGGTTTCGAAGACCGCAAAGATGATAGCCGCGTAGATGACCTTAATGCGCATGATGATCATGATACCGATAGGCACGGGCATCACGACCTCGTCACGCGGGTACGAGAACGCAAACGCGCCCAGAATCCCAAAAATAGCACCCGAAGCGCCGACAAGTGGGATGTCCGAATTGAGGTTGACGGAGGAAAACGTGAGCGCGCCGAGCACCCCGGTGGCTAGGTAAATAAAGAGGAATTTCTTCGGACCGATGCGACGCTCGAACGCTGCACCAATGAAGAAGAACACGAGCATGTTCCCAAGGATGTGCAAGAAATTTGCGTGTACAAACATGGAGGTGAACAAGGTGTAGATTTGTGGTAAATGATTCGATGATAAAAACAAAGGCTGAAAGCCGAGGTCAAGAATGATTTGGTTCGAGACCTCCCCGAGCTGTTGTGAAAAAAATATTGAGAGGCCGAACACGAGAAAATTGGCAATGATGAGCGTGTAAGTCATCATAAGTTTTCGGAGGTACCCAACGAGAAGGGTGACGATGATGATCGCGATCGCAATAAGAGAAATGGGGTCTATCGCCATTTACGTTTTCTCCAGTCACGGACGATGAGGGCACCAGTGATGCCGCACACAACGGCTATCAGCAACAAGTTTTTATAGTCTGCCCCGGGGGAAGTCGCAGCGTTCTTCTGGTGAGGCTCCAGGTACCAATCCGAGAGGAACACGCCTGCGTAGTACGTCGCAGCAGCAGGGTTTGTGAGGAGCACGCCAGCCTCCCTGTTGAGGGTGACGGACTGTTGATTCCAGTTGATGCTTGAGACAAGTACCGTCCTGTTGTCGATGACCATGCCTTTATTGTGGACCGTGGTGAACGGTGACCATGCCGTGGAGATGCATTTCACCTGCACGCCGTTTTCCTCGAGATATTGTCTGGTGTCGTTCAGCTGCTGGACCGTGTCGGTGTACTCAGGATTGTAGTCGAGGACGACCCTGATGTCCACCCCTTGGGTGGATTTGTTGACGAGGTGCTCGACCAGGGGGCTGAGCTGTTCACCCCAGTCCTTGTAGATGTAGAGCTGTTCGACGTAGATAGTGGTGTTCGCAGCATCGACGGCGTCGCACAGGAGCTCTTCGCTCGTATCTGGGGAGAACACGGGTGTGATGATCTGCGTTCCGTTGAACGTCTGTGCGGTGAATCGTGGAGTATATCCACCGTGAGGCACGGTTCTTGACAGGAAGAACCCTGGCGGTGTGGTTTCGTTCATCTTTTCAAGAGGGTAACTATCGCATCGCAAGGGACTGCTGTCCGCAAGAAACACCTTTAGGAATAAGGCCGAGACCTCCGTATTCCTGATGACTAGGCCCCATTCCCTGTTCCCGTAGGTCGGATCCTTCGGCACCCCGGTATTCGCCCAGTTGCAGCTTTCGACGATCACGGTCGTGTTGTCGATGACCAGGTATTTCGCGTGATCGAACCCGTAACGTGCGTACACCTTGTTCTTCTCGTCAGAGACCATGAAACGGACTGCACCGCCATGGTTCTGGATTTGATGAAGCAGAAAGTACTCCTTTGGGTCGATGCCGCCGGGAGGGGCTCCTTCGAGGAACAGGGTGACGGATACGTGCCGGTCGAGGGCAGCGATGAGCTCATCGCAGAGGAACGGGTTCGTGAACTCGTAGATGTTACAGTCGATTGAGCGGGTTGCTTTATGCAGTTCGCCAACGATGGCCTCAAAGCTGTTGTCAGGTGAGACGAACACGGTGACCTTCCCTGTGAACGTTATCGTATGAGGTGTGAGCTCTGTTTGTCCTATTTTGTACACCCTCGGGTGAATCCAGTCTGCAGCGGTGTCCGTGTCAACCGGGGTGCCATTCAGGGTGTTTCGTCTGAGGATCACTCCTTGCCCTGAGTCCGGGACCGAGGGGCCTGACCATCCTGAGACCATCTGGGTCGCTTCCCCGTAACTCACCAGATCGACAGGATCCGCAGAGGAAGTGTACAATCCAACATATCCTCCAGTGTTGCTGAGAAGAACGGTCTTATAGGAAGTGAGCTTTGGGATGATGTTTTGGGTGTCATCACCGTAGACGAAATCCGGTGGTGTGCCGGTTTCCCAGAGGAAGTCGGACGCGTTTTTGGTGATGAACCAAGAGGAGTTCGCAGGGAAATTCGTAGCGTCAGGAAAGAGGATCTTTGCCTGGTCTTCTGGTTCCTTCCATGGCTCATCAGTGAGGTACCACCCTGAGAGGTCTATCGTGGAGTTCGTCGGGTTGGTGATTTGGACGAATTCGTCGTGAAGGCCGGGATGTGTATAATAATATACTGCGGTTATCCGGATCGGTGGGATTTGGATACCAGTTCCATTGTTATTTTTTATGGGTGCGTCGTTCTGCTCGTCCACGCTATTTGCATAACCCGGGGTCGGGGTTGTTGCTTCGACGAAATCGACAGAGGAGTCCGCCGTGTTTTGTATTCGTGCAAGCGTATGTCCTTTGGCGACGAGCGGGGCAGGCGCGCCTGGTATGTCGTCGTAGGATGCGCCCCATTCGAGAGCATCGATGGTCGTCCCTGCGGCATCAGCAAGAATGAGTTTCTCCTGCTGGTTGTTGAGGCCGTAGCCGCACAAGGTACTGTCGTCGACCGTGAGCCTTACCGCATGGTCATCAACCTGAAAGGTCTGATAGACGGTGGCGCCGAGGTCGGTGATGATGGCGTACCCACCCGGATTTATCGCGGTAATCCCGTTGCCGTTGATTGGGTCTGCTTGGAGGTTGTCTGTTTCCTTTTCATCTGCGATGGTCCATCCAGAAATATCGATTGGCTCTGATGACGGGTTGTAGAGTTCGATCCATTCGTTCGTCGCTTCGTTTTCTTGGGGGTGGTACATGACCTCGTTAATGAGAACAGAGGCATGTTGGTCGGCGTGCACTATCGGTTGGGCGGTCGGCGACATCACAAAAAAGACGACGAGCACGAACGCATATCTTCGGTACTGTTTCTCTCTATTCATTGTATCGTTTCTCCCAGACTTATCATTTGTGCAGAGGGCGGGGAGGGACTTGAACCCTCGTAGGCGGATCTGCAGTCCGCCACATAGCCACTTTGTTACCCGCCCAAGTCGGTGTGTTATATGGCGAAAGACGAGTTATATGGCGTGATTCACGCGTAGCCACTGAATTCGCCTCGGTGCTTTAATTGTTTTGGTCGTATCATCTCTAGGAGCGCTTGTAGCTCGATATCGGTGATCTCTCCGCGGATGTATTTGTCAAACACCATTTTCATCCGGTCTTCGTCATTCAGATCCGGTTTTTTGGCGAACACCTTCTCGAAGTCCGCTTTCATCTGCTGTTGGGTCGGTCTGTTGTACGTCATGGTCTGGGCGAAATCCCTGTGCCGTGCGTGTCTCTGGATGGATTTCGGGTTTATCCCTTCGTTGAAGAGGTGGGTATTGCACGACGCCGAGCAATCGTACAATGGCATTGTGGGAGATCAAAAAAGGGGGGTGCCGTCGTCGACTGATTGAAATGAGTCTGATAAAAAAGGGACGTTTTTTTATTCCTATCTTTGAGTTCATTCCAATTTTTCTTTATTTATTGTAGATAAAACCTGAACTTAGGGCTATTATCCGGTGGACTTCGATTCTCTCACGCCCAGTCATGACAACAATACAGCATAAAATCTATAAACTCTATATTTATCTATATAATGTCACAAGGATAAATATATAAAGATGATGATTGTTACTTTTGTTAGCAAACCAAAGGGAGAAAGAGGGCAGGTTTGAAACCAAGCAGATTATCTTGGCATGACGTAGAAAGGTCGTCATGGTGCTCAGAATAATCTTCAAATTGGTTTGAGCACACGATAAAGGTTTGAGAGGGAGGAATGCGAGCCTTGAACAAGGAAAAGGAGGCTAGCAGGATTTTTTACTTCATGCTATCACCCCTTCAGGTGTCGAAGAAAAAAGTCTGTCGTTTCCCTCTCAAAACAATCTATAAAGAATGACGTGAAAAGAAAAAGGAGGAACATAAAGCATGAAAGAGAAAATCGTGGGAATAATTGTGTGTATGCTGATGATAGCTGGTGGAATCTCTGTAAATGCAAATTCAATTAAAAGTAATGATAAAATAGGCTCACATAGTTGCTCTAAATATCTACCTGATTCTTTTGATTTAAGGAACGTCAGTGGTAATAACTATGTCACTTCTGTGAAAGATCAAGAATATCCGCCCTATGGTACTTGTTGGTGCTTTGGACCGTATGCTGCGATGGAAAGTAACTTGCTTATAACGAAAAACTGGGAAAACGCAGGTGAACAAGGTGAACCAGATTTATCTGAGGCTCATCTTGATTGGTGGAATGGTTTTAACACATTTCATAATGATGATGCACCTGGAAGTAGTGGATTGATAGTACATCAGGGTGGTGATAGTCAAATGGTTTTTGCTTATCTTTCAAGAGGTGAAGGAGCAATAAGAGAGATAGATGCACCATATTCTAATATCAGTAAAAGCCCTGAGCGAACCAATCCGAATTATCACTATTATTATGCTAATGATATAGAGTTTTATGATATAGGAAATAATTTAGAAAATATGGATGTAATTAAAGAAAAATTAATGACTGATGGTGCTATAAAAATTTCATTTTGTTCTAAAAGTCAATTCTTAGATAGCCATAACTATACTTATTATCAGCCACCATCCTCTAATTTATTCGTAACTCATGATGTCGCTATAATCGGCTGGGATAATAATAAGACAACACAAGCTCCAGAACCAGGTGCATGGTTATGTAAAAACAGCTTTGGTACAAGTTGGGGTCTTGACGGTTACTTCTGGATATCGTACTATGATAAGTATTGTTGTCATTATGTTGATTCAAGAGATTGGTGTTCCTCCTTCCAAAATGTTGAACGCCTGCCTTACAATCAAATTTATTATCATGATTACCATGGATGGATGGATACTCTAAGTGAAAGTACAGAAGCATTCAATGCATTTCACTCAAACTATAGTAATACGTTACAAGCTGTGAGTTTCTTTACCGCCACTGATTCTGTAGATTATGTTGTCCGTATATATGACAGCTTTGAAAACAATGAGTTGAAGGGTGAGCTTTCGAATATATCAGGTATGATACCGCATATGGGCTTTCATACCATTAAACTTACCCAACCTGTTACTCTTGGCACAGATGATAATTTTTATATCTATTTGAAACTTTCAAACGGGGGACAACCTTATGATAGAACAATAAATGCAAATGAATGGTGGGGTAATGTCAAAATAAAGTCCGTTGCTCACCCTGGTGAAAGTTATTACTATAATGATGGAACCTGGAATGATCTTTATACTCTTGATACTAGTGCAAATTTTTGTATAAAGGGGTTAGCAACAGTTCCTCCCAAGCTTAATGTAACAATCAAATCTGGTTTGGGTCTTGGTGTTACAGCCATTTACAAAAACAATGGAGTAAGTAATGCTACTAATGTACCATGGGAGATCACCGTAAAAGGTGGAATTCTGGGACATATTAATAAAACAATGAATGGTACAATCGACATCCCAGCGGGAGGATCTAAAACCGTGGGAACAGGGATGTTTCTCGGCTTCGGTGCTCTTTCAATCACTGTAAAAGTTGCTGACGAGGAACAGACAGCGAAAGGAACACAGCTCCTCATCTTCACGATAGTGAAGAAATAATGGAGGTATCAATAGGGTTCAAGGCTTGATAGCTTATTTGAACAAGGAGTGTCTTTGAGAGGAGGAATAATAACCTGAAAAAGGAAGGGAGCGTGGCAAGATTTCTTTTGTCTTCATTTTTTCATTTCCCTTATCGTCAAGATGTCATACTCCCACTCTCAAGACAACTAAAAGAAAATAGGATATGAATGAACGGAGGAAAGTAAGA
>DATKKD010000023.1:0-6430 GCA_035543435.1 Thermoplasmatota archaeon | reverse complement strand
GACGCTTCTTGTCCATCGGAACGTACCAAACGGTGACGGCGGGATTGCGGTCGGGCAGAACGCGATCGCCGGCAATCAGTGTTCCTCATAAGGGAGGCACACAAAGGAAGAGTTTTTAACAAGTAGCTGTTACACGGTGGCATATGGGGAAACATCGAGACGTACTTCAGATCCTTGTCCTTGTCTTGGTGGGTATGTTCGTACCTTTCCTTGGTTCGATAGCGCTCACGTACGGGCTTGAGATCGAAAAGATTGGACTCACGTTTGTGTATTTCATCGCCCTGTTTGGCTTCGAGTTGTTCTTGGTGTTCCTCTACTTTACGGTAAGCGGTAGCCGGGCGAACAAACGCCTTGAGGAGTACAAACCAAAATAACCATCTCTCCCTTTTTTCCAGGAGAAAGAATGCGATCTTTTATGGACGATAAAAAATATATAGGGTTATCCTCATCAGGGTTGCACGAGGTATATTCCTATGGCAGTGAAAGTCGATACCACCGCATGCACTGGTTGCGCGGCATGCGCGTCAGCATGTCCGGTCGAGGCGATCAAGGTCACGGAGAAGGCTGAGGTCAACACGGACGTCTGCATTGATTGCGGTACCTGCGTCGAAGAATGCCCTGCACAGGCGCTCAGTCTGTAAATTAGTAATTTTTTTTCTGTGTTCTTTTCTTTCTTGTTCTGAGTCGTTGCTGTACACTGATGCTCGAGAGTTCCCGAATCGCGTCTGAGGCAATCCATCGTGCTGCTTGCGACTCGCTCTTCTTGAGGTCAGAGGCGAGGGCGAGAGCCTTCCGGTTGAGGGTGATATTTCGTTTCCCTATCTGCCGTAGCGCCCAGTTGATCGCTTTTTTTACGTAGTTGCGGTCGTCATCCGCTTGCTCTTTGATGAGGGAGAAGAAGCTGAAGAATCGTTCGTCGGTTGCTTTCTTGTCGTGGACCGCAAGGACTGCGACAAGTGTGAATCCCGCTCGTTTCACATATTCTTTTGTGCTGATGCACCATGTGCGTGCCTTCTCGTACGCGTACGGTGTTCTGAAAAAGAGATTGTTGCAACATTGGTCGCAGATGTCCCAGGAGTCAAACTGGGATGCCCAGCGTTCCATCTGCTGTCGAGTGACGAGGCTTGGGTCGTCGATCATGGTCGCGAGATGCCGTGCGTCATGCATGCCGGAGTCCCAGAGGCGTTGCGCGAGGTCGTGGTCGGTGCCGATCGTCTTCGCGAGCTTTCTGAGGGTGACGATGGAGATGCCGAGATTGTTCATCGTCGTGATGCCAAAACGTCGTATACCTTCTATGCTCTCTGGCCGCGCGAGTCGTCTGAGTGTTTCGAGCACGTCGTGTTCATCCATGATGCGTGAATGATCTGTCATTTCAAGATGGTTCCGGTCTCCATGTACCAGAGGTACAGGTCGAGCTCTGCGAGCGTCAAACGAGTTTTTCTGGCGATCTCGCGGAGCGTCTGTTCTATGGTGAGGTACCGGTTCTTGGTGAGGGTCTTGGGTGGGGTGAGGAGGCGGTATCTGGCAAGAATGTCCATGATGTGGGTGTCGATGATCGCGTAGTCATCGAACCCGATGTTTCTGAGGTAGTGGCTTGCTTCTTTGTACCCGAGTCCTTGGATGTTGTGGACGAGCCATGTTCTGCGTTCCTCCCCTTGGAGGGTGTTGATCGCCTTAGCAAGGGTTTGTTTTTTTGTTGCGGCTGCTGCGATGAAGCCTGCGCGAATCGCGGGGAAACGGTAGCCGCAGTGTCTGAGTTTTTGTTCCAGGGTTTCTTTTGGGTCCGAGTGGAAGCATGCCTTGAGCTGCTCGTGGATGAGGGCGCCACGTCGGGCGCTGAAGTTCGCGGTGAGGATGCAGTAGCAGAGCTCTTCGAAAAGAGTGTTTGGTTCGTCATGAGGGACTGCGTGGAATTCCTGGATGCGGCTGACGACCCGTGCGCTGACGTCGCTGTGGCGAAGCTGGTTGAGGTGCCGTACGAGATTCGTGGTCATGGTCATCCTGGTATCGATATGGTTCATAAAAAATGGTGTAGGAGATGTACGACAAACAGAGGGTTTAGGTTGGTGAGGAGAGGAGGAAAGGATGGGATGCAAAAATTATCCCTCGGTTTGCGGTTACATCTCCGTACGTGTCAATGTGAGTTGTTCGGTTATTTTCCCCAACAAGTCCTATTAACAATTGTTAATATACTTACCCTATTTAAACCTTTGCTTTCTTCATTTGTTCCTGTATAACATTTATCACACGAATGGAAAAAAGTATTTTTCAGCAGAAAATAAATCAGTAATTATAAGTACAAATAGATAGTTATACCCCTCGATGAAACGCACTCCTTGCGAACTTATTCTCTGGACTGGACTCCCGGTCATTCGAAAGGAAATCGCGGAATGCATGATTGAAGAGTACGGGCTGAACCAGAAAGAAACGGCAGAGAAGCTCGGTATGACGCCAGCCGCGGTCTGCCAGTACCTCTCAAAAAAGCGTGGGAACACCACCATAGAAAACAAGGATCTCCTCAAGGAAATCAAGGTATCAGCTGAACGCATCGTCCAGGACGAAAAAGCAGATATCATCGAGGAGACCTGTCGAATCTGCAAACTTTTCATGGAGAAAGGAGTGTTTCCCGAAGCCTGTGACGCCTGCTCGACAGAGAAATAGAGGCCCTTTTTTTTCCTCGAACTATGATACAAAATTATTTTATCTTGAAGGTGTTATACACGTCGGGTTGAGGTCACATGAAAGCAACAGCTCTCACCGAACTCATGGTACGAGACCATGGGAAAATCATGAAAATGCTCCATGACGTGGAAAAGAGCATCGGTATGGAACTCATCTCTACCATGAAGGTCTTCGACACCTTCGAATGGGAACTGGAGAAACACATGTTTGTCGAGGAGAAAGCAATCTTCACCTCGTACAACCCGAAGAACGTCGCGGTAGGATACCGGATGATGCCGCAGCTCATCCAGCAGCACAACGAGCTGTTCAACAAGCTGCAGGTCATGCGCAAAGACCTGACCTGGCAGCGGCCAGTCAAGTTCGAGGAGTTCCGCAAGCTCCTTTCCGACCACAAGACGTTCGAGGAGGAATCGCTGTACCCGAAGCTTGACCAAGAGCTGTCTGCCCCTCAGAAAGAGGATATCATCAGAAAAATTAAGGAGATCCTTCCCTAAATCTTCAGTGGACGGTCTTGCGTATTTCCTTCTCGTTGAACCCGAGGATCACGTGCTTCCCGTCGTCGACCACGATCGTGGGGAACGACCGGTACGGGTTGTACTTCTTGACTTCTTCGGTCGCCTGTTCAAGGTCGCTTCCTGACAGAGTGTCGACGTCTATGTACTCGTACTCGATGTCCAGGGCCTTGAGCAGCTCCTTGGTCTTCTTGCACCACACACAAGTTGAAAGCGTGTAGATCTTCACCTGATGCTCCTTATGGCTTCCCGGTACTTTTTCGCACTTCATCACCTGTGTATTTCCTTCTCGTCTAAAAGGTTTCGGTTCGGAACGATAGTACTTTTAAATAGCCGGAGTTCCTTTGTCGGCTGAAGGAGGCTTCACCAATGGCAGTCGCCTATCAATGCCAAACATGCGAGAAGACCGTCACCGTCCGAAAGAAAGGCAAAACACCGGTGTGCTGCGGTAAGCCCATGAAGCAGGTTCCCATGGACATGTGCTTACAGCCGAGTCATCCAGAGCATGCACGACCCATGGATGCAGAGGACTCGTGTGACGACTTCCGCTCCGGATAAGAACACCACATGGAGGTAAACATCATGGCACAATGCATGGTCTGTTCGTGTGACGTGGAGGAAGAACACATCCAACACGTCAAGATCAAAGGGAAGATCAAAAAGATCTGCGACCAGTGTGTCACCGCGATCAAAGGGCTATCGTAACTACCGTGTGACGTGGACGAGCACGGTTCGATACCGGGGGCCGTCGCCCTCGTAGAAGAACACATGCTGCCAGGTCCCCAGCAGGAGCTTTCCGTTATGGACCAGCATCGTCACCGAGGAGCCTAGCAGGCTCGCCTTGATGTGAGCGTCGCTGTTCCTCTCGGCATGGTCGTACTCCCCCTGCTCTGGTACGAGGCGCTCCAGCGTCCTGATGAGGTCACGCTGGACGCTCGGGTCTGCACCCTCGTTGATAATAACGCCTGCGGTCGTGTGCGGGATGTAGACCACGACGGTTCCTTCAACGCAGCGTTCTTCTTTGACCACTTCTTGGATCACCGCGGTGATATCGATCATTTCGTTGCGTTTCTTAGAAGTGACATGAAGCTCTTTCATCAGGAAATCATCATGTGTTTTCTATTTAAATCATCGTGTTCCTCATGGCGGTGAATGAGCACTGCTCTTTCACGCATCTGAGGGGAGAAAACCTTTTTGTACCGCCGTTAGGTACACCGCCCGGAAATACCATGAATCTTCGGCCAAGCGCCCTACTCTTCGATATGGACGGTGTCCTGATCGACTCTCTGGACTCATGGTGGCATGCGCTCAACGATGCCCTCACCATGTTCAAGCATCCAACGATCACACGCGATGAGTTCATCCACACGTACTGGGGCCATGATCTGCGTTCGAACCTCAGACGACTTCATCTCAACCCGGAGGTCGCCACGTTCTGCAACCTGACCTACGGCGGCAATCTGAATTATGTCAGGATATATCCTGAAACCAGGCCCACACTCGAGCAGCTCAAGAGATACAGGAAAGCCATCATCACCAACACGCCGACCGATTGTACCAAACAGATCCTTCAGATGTTCAGCATCGGCGATTATTTTCAGACGATTGTCACCAGCGACGATGTCACCCATGCGAAACCGGACCCAGAGATCGTCTTCAAAGCCTGTGAACTCCTCCAGGTTGAACCGTCCGAGGTCATGCTTATCGGCGACACTACCAGTGACGTCCAAGCAGGCCACGCAGCAGGCTGCACAGTGATCGGCATCAATGTCGATGCTGATATCACCATACAGACGCTCTCAGAGTTGCTCACCATTCTTGAATAACAACATGTTCATGCTGACGAACTCTTTAGTACAATAATTATTAAGAAGAAGAAACCGATGTATTACCTGAGGATAGATATGAACGATGACATTCAAATCATTGAATACAAGGATATAGACCTTACCAATGCGATGCTCATCGAGGCGTTCCCAACCGTCGGCCTCGTCGGCTCGATTGCCGGGCATTTCATCATCGATACCCTCAATCTTGAGGAGATTGGCGCGATCACCTCCAGGTATTTCGTACCAGCAGCCGTCATCCACAACGGCAACCCATCACCACCTGTACGCATCTACGCTGGGAAGAAAACCTGCGGCCCTGACGACCTGTGCTCTCAACTCGTTGTCATCATCTCCGAGTTCATGCCCGCGGTCGATATCATCAAACCACTCGCCGACGCAATCCTTACCTGGGCAAAGAAGAAGAGATGCAAGATGATCGTTTCCCTTGAGGGCACCCATGCAGCTAACGTCAAGACTCTCAAGGCCTACGGGGTCGCAAGCACCCCCAGGATGAGGGAGGCACTTCAGAGCCATGGCATCGAGGAAACCAAAGAAGGTATGGTCACCGGCGTCACCGGCGTGCTCCTCTGGGAGGGAGCCCAGTTGAAGAGAGATGTGCTCTGCATCCTCGCGGAGGCGCACTCCTCCTATCCGGACTCGCGAGCGGCAGGAACGCTCGTGGAGACGCTCGATAAGATCCTTCCTGGCATCAAGCTCGACCCCGGCCCGTTGTATAAAGAGGCGGACGACATCGAGCAGAAGATCCGAGCGTTCATGAAACAAGCACAGCCGACCGCACCCACCTCGAACCAGCCACTACCAAGCCAGATGTACGGCTAAACCTCATTCCTTAGGGTACTGGTTCAGGAAAACGAACTTTTCAAGTGGGAACCGCTCCGGTCGCTTCACTTCTGTTGCTCGCTGTTTCTCGGTCAGCACCGGATGGATATCATGCGCGTGCTTCCCAACGTTCACGAGCGTAATCACCTCAAGATCATTGGGAATCCCGAGGATTTCGCGTGTCTTCTCCGGGTTGTACCCCGCGATCGGGTGCGCGACCAACCCTAGCTCTGTGGCCCGCAGAATAAGGAACGCGGTCGCCATCCCACAGTCGAACTGGTAGTAATGCCGGTCCTTGATGATGCAATCGTCCTCTTTCTTGCTCACCACGGCGATGATCATCGAGGCGTCATGAATCCATTCGTTCCCCTTGGAGAGCGCCTCATGCATTTTCTGGAGCATGGTAGGGTCGTACACAAAGACGAATCGCCAGGGCTGATTGTTGTTACACGATGCGGACAACTGCGCGCAGTGCGCAAGATCGTCAATGAGCTCCCTTGTTATAGTGATCGGGTCAAGGGAGCGGTACGCCCGCCGGGCCTCGATTGCTTCCTTCACATCCATAGG
>DATKKD010000022.1:0-6160 GCA_035543435.1 Thermoplasmatota archaeon | reverse complement strand
AGTCCTATTCATCCAGTACCAGCAGATCAAACACTTACGATTCTGCTCAACTGTTCGGACACCAACGGAATCATCCGCCCCTTCGGAGAGATCAACGATGGTCCCGCCCCAGTAAGCAATGCCTCCAAGTACGCAGACCTTACCCACCAATACCAAGCGATCGGTATCACTGCGATACGGACGCACGACCTCGCCGGTCCCACCGACATTCACACAATCTTCCCGAACCTCAGCGCGGACCCGACGGACGTCTCGAACTATCATTTCGAAACCAGCGACTACTACATCACTAAGATGATCCAAGCAGGATGCCAAGTCTACTACCGCCTGGGAGAAAGCGCGGGCGGGAACGACACCCTGAAACTGCCCCCTAAAAACTTCACGGCATGGGCCCAGGTCTGCAGGCGCATCACGATGCACTACAACGATGGTTGGGATAACGGGTTCCATTACAACATCCGCTACTGGGAGGTCTGGAATGAACCTGACCTCTTCGGTTTCTGGAACGGCACCGTCGAGCAGTACTATGCCCTCTATCAAACAACCGCCGAGACACTCAAGGCATACAACACATCACTCAAAATAGGGGGACCATGCACCTCCTCCGTCTCGAACAAAAATTACACAGACAGGTTCTTACAGTTTGTATCAGACCATCACGTGCCCCTCGATTTCTTCTCCTGGCACATGTACACGGATGTCCCTTCCGAACTTGTTCAAGGCTCCCTTCGTATCCGCACGCTCCTCGACTCCTACGGATTCAACGCCACCGAGAACATCAACTCGGAATGGAACAACTTCATCGTTTCACCGCAGCGAGACCATGACGATGCGAAGAACGCGGCCTTCACCGCCTGCTGCCTGACCGCGTTCCAGGACGCCCGATTGGACCAGGCGTACCGCTACCGCGGCACCGGGGACAACAACAAGCTGATGCGGTTTCTCGGCCTCGACCTCGCCCTGTTCACGTACAATGGGATCTACAAACGACCTGCGTTAACTTATCTAGCGATGCAGTCATTGACCAAGGACACCCCGAAACGCCTCCGGACCACGGCCGTGAACGGATCAACTGGTGTTGCCTACCTAGCCGGCATCTCCAACGATAACACCAACGTCAGCGTCCTTCTCAGCAACTACAATGCCAACGACACCGCCTATGCGCTCGCAATCTCCTCGCTACCCTGGCATCAGCCATACACGGTTGTCAAATACCTGATCGACGAGAAGCATCATCTTCAGATCGTGTCACAGACAATCGAGAACGGAACCACCTATCACATCAACGGTACCCTGGCAACCAACTCCGTCGAATTCTACCGCCTCACCACCTCCTCCGTACTCCCCAAGGAAGGGCCAACGGTCGCTCGCATCCCGTTCTTGCTGCGCCTCCGCATCCTTGATCCCCTCGCTCGTTTGTTGGCTATCTATTTAATCCTCTTTATCCTCAGCTAAAACCAGGATTTACACAATCCATTTTCCCGTGTCGTGGCCTAAAAGTTAAATAGCACTTTTTATTTTTCCGGGACAGCACCATGATTACCACAACATTACCAGACATCATCAACAACGCATTACGCGATGCCCACCTCCTTGTTTCCTCTATCGTCGGTCAGGTTATAGCTGCCATCGTGTTCTTCATCCTCTCGTTCATCGTAGGCTGGATCGTGTACCACATCTTCGAACACTACTTCAGCAGATGGGCGAAAAAGACCGCAACGACCCTTGATGACGAAATCATCAAGAACACCAAACGGCCGATCTACTACTTCGTCATCCTCCTTGGGTTCTACTATGCAGTCCAACAGCTAACATTTCTTATCACCTACGCACCGTTCATAGGTGAGCTGTTTTTCATCGCGGAGGTGTTCCTTGCCGCCTTCATCGTCACCCGCATCATCAACGTGCTCGTCTCTTGGTACGCCGAGCGCATCACGAAACAGGGGAGGCGCAAAGTCAGCGGCAACATCCTTTTGATATTCAAAAAACTCCTCCACGTCTTCATCTACATCGCCGCGTTTTTGTACCTGCTCTACGTCTACCACGTAGACCTTTCAGGCGCGGTCGTCGGCCTCGGAGTCACCGGGATAGCAATCGCGTTCGCCCTGCAAAGCATCCTCGGCGACGTGTTCAGCGCGTTTTCCATCTATTTCGACCGGCCGTTCGAAATCGGGGATTACGTGGTCATCGGGCAGCACGAGGGCACCGTCACCCACATCAGCATGAAATCCACCCGCATCAAACTGTTACAAGGTGAGGAGCTCGTCGTCTCCAACAAGGAGATCACCGGGGGCAGCATCCGGAACTTCAAGAAGATGGAGACCAGGCGCGTCTGTTTTACCATCGGCGTCACGTATCAGACCCCGGTGGAAACGCTCAAAAAAATACCGCAGCTCATACGGGATATCATCCAGCCGTTCGACCATGTGGAGTTCCAGCGCATCCATTTCAAGGAATTCGGGCAGTTCAGCCTGAACTTCGAGATCGTCTACGTCATCAAATCACCCGATTATGTGCAGTACCTTGACACACAGCAGACAATCAACTTCAGGATTCTTGAGGCGTTCCAAAGAGAGCACATCGAGCTTGCCTATCCCACCCAGACCATCATGATACATGAGGTGGACAAGGGGCGCCTAGATGGTCAACTGATGGAACTGCACCCCAAGTTTTGTCAAAACACCCAACGATGATAAGAATAACGTTGGATTGATGCGCCGCAGTACGAGATTCAGCTGAAGGAAGCTGACACCGATGAGGTTCCATTTCACAAACGCTCTATGGATGAGGTGCGGATATCGACGCACATGGTTCGTCCCGATGCACTGCCCAGCGATGTCACCGCTGATCAGCGCCCGGTAGATCCCCTGACCGTTGATGGGGAACGTCCCGACACCAGCATCACCGACAAACAGGATGTTCTCATGCATGAGCGGGTACTGGAGCCCTAAAGGAACAAGGCCGCCTACCACATAACTTACCGTTCCTTTGATTTGTCGTTGTTCTTTGAATGTTTCGAGTAACTCTCGAAGATCTGCCCCTGTATTGGCAAGGGTGCCGACCCCGACGTTCATCTCTCGTTTCGTGGGATCCCGCGGGAAGACCCAGTAGTACCCAAGGTTCTCCATGAAGATGAGCTGGATGGAGTCGCCCCGGAAGCAATTTGCATCCTGGAGCGTCTGTTGGTACGTGACCCCGACATGACCGGTCCCAAACCCGAGCTCTCGCTTAATTGAACTAGGACATCCTGAGGCGTCCACGATGAAGGATCCGTCAAGATCGTGGACTGATTTGATGTGATCCCCCGTCGAGATGTGGACGTTTTTCTTCTCAGCATCACGGGCGAGTTGACAGATGAACTCCTGACGGTTGAGAATGAAGGCAACATGCGGTGGTCGTTTCGCGGTGATATAATGTTTCCCGATGCTCACACTTCCCTGGGTGATCTCGTCAAAAATACTTGCTGGCTCGGGCTCCCATTTCGACCACTCGTGTTCAACGGTATGCGCCTCACCACATCGACGTCCCTCATGGTTGTGACCGATGGTCTTATACTTCTCATGCACAACGACGTCTAGGGCGGGATTACGTTCTTTAATCGAGATTGCGGTGCTCAGGCCGCTTAGACTTCCCCCGACGATGTCAACAAGCATAGGAACCATCAATTCTGCTAAAGGCTTTTAGGAGGAATTCATTCGTATCATAAAATAGTTATGGAGGTTGACGGACAGCAACCTTCAAAAGAAAAAGGCCGATACTCATGATGTTTCAGCTAGCCCCGTAGTGTAGTGGTCAATCATACGAGACTCTGGTTCTCGTGACATCGGTTCGAATCCGTTCGGGGCTATCTTTCTTCTATCCGAGGATTCTTACATTGATCGAATCAGTAACATCAATGAGCGCGCCCTCCGTCCGTTTCCCCATGCTGCAGTTCACCACCGTGGTCTCCCCTGAGGCCGTTACCCCTGGGTCCTCATGGATATGACCGCACAGGACGAGCCGCGGTGAGACCGCATCGACCAGGGCTCTCAGTGGTTTGCTGCCGCCATGGGTGCCGATAAAGATCTTATCCTGCAGTCGGTAGGGAGGTACATGGGTCACTAGCACGCTTGATTCGTTTAAGGCTGTCTTGAGCGACTGCTTGGTTGTTCCGTCGAAAATCTCAAGATCAAACAGAGAGGAGGGCAGTGCTCCACCGATACCTATGAAGGGGATCCCATGGCTGACAACTTTTTTCAAATGAATGTTCGTCGCCTTGCTGGTATCGATCGCCTCGGGCACGTCAGAGGAATCGATGTTGCCATGCACCGCTAGCGTCTCTACGGGGAGCTGATTGAGAAGGTTGGTAGCGACCGAACCAGGGCCGAACTGGGTTAGATCGCCACAGATCACCACGACATCCGGTTTCTCGGCCTCGATATGTTTCAGGACGAGGTTCAGCCGGTACTGTGATCCATGGAAATCAGCGGCAGCAAGGATCCTCATGTACGCCAGGAAATATCGCTTGTACTCAAAAAGATTATGAAACCATATCGTAACCCCGAAAAGAGCGGGTCATCGGCTATGGTTTTTTTTGGGAGAATTCCATCTTCGAGACGTCTTGAAAGATTTCAGAGAACTTTTCAGTGAATTCTCTACTCAACTTCATACTCCTGTCTTCTCTCCTTCCTTCGAACTTCCAAGAAGAAATAACGCGTTCATCTATAAAAAATTTTTCGAAATTTTATGATATTTTTTCTCATTAAAACGGTCGATGTTCCCGGGAAAGCTATTAATACCACCTTCATGGATAACGGTAAAACTGCATCTGATGTGAAGGGACGCCATGACCAAAGAGGAAGATATCACCAAGAATCTAACCATGATTGAATACTACAAACAACAGCTGGAATCAATCGATGCCCAGCTGCAGTACCTTACGACCGTTCTTTCGGAGTATCAACGTGCGAGAATCACGGTAGAACAGCTGCATGCCGCTGACCCGAACACCGAGATCCTCATCCCCCTTGGCGGTGGAACGTTTGTGAACGGCTCGGTGAAGAACACGTCCAACGTCCTCATCGGGATTGGCTCCTGCCTTGTGGTCGAGAAATCCGTGGATGACGCCTTGAAAAAACTGGATGAACGCATCAAAAAGATTCAGGACAACCAGGAGAAAATCGTCACGATCGGGCAGAAGATACAAACCGATGCCGAGGAACTGTCCCAAAAGACTCAGAAGATGATGGAAGACGCACAGCATTGACATCTAGAATGGGTAGGTTATGTTCAATTTTCTGAAAAAGAAACTTAAAGTGTTTGAAAAGAATCTCGAGGCCGAGATTGAAGCGGAGCTCAAAAAAGAGGAAAAGATCGAGAAACGTCAGCTCGAGCAAGTACCTATCTCCAAACCGCCTGAGGCGGAACCCTCCGTCCAACCACCGCAGGTTCCACCTGAAAAACCTCCTGTGAAGCAAGAAGAAAAGCCGATGGTGACCAGGAAGCGGGCGCTGCGTGCGCAGAAACCGGTGAGTGAGGAGAAAAAGGAGCGGGAGCGGCAGCTGGACCGGCAGATCGAGGAGAGCATCGAAAGCGAGCTGCAACGTGTGGTCCAGACCCGCAAGAGCATCGAGGAAGCAGTCGGAGAGCAAAAACCGAGCTGGACGATCGATGAGACGAAACTCGATGAGTTGCTCTGGGACCTGGAGATGGGACTCCTTGAGGCTGATGTGGCGTACTCCGTTATTGATTCTATTAAGAAGGACGTAAAACAGGAGCTCAGGCGTGTGCCGTTCGACAAGGGCAAGGCAGGGGAGCTCGTCGAGACGGTGCTTAAGAACGCGATTGGTCATGTGCTGTCGGCAAATCACTTCGACTTCCAGACCTTCATCGATACCCATGAAAAACCAGTGGTGATCATGTTTGTCGGGGTGAACGGCACCGGCAAGACTCTCTCTATCGCAAAGATCGCCTGCCAGCTGCAGAAGATAGGGAAGAGCTGCGTGATGGCCGCGGGCGACACGTTCCGTGCCGGAGCGATCGAACAGCTGACGATCCACGCGGAGCGGCTCGGCGTGAAGATCATTAAGCACGGCCCTGGGTCGGACCCTGCTGCGGTGGCGTACGACGCGATCGAGCACGCGAAGGCGAAGCATAAGGATGTGGTGCTTCTGGATACAGC
>DATKKD010000021.1:0-1331 GCA_035543435.1 Thermoplasmatota archaeon | reverse complement strand
GGAATGTTTAAATAATCAGCAACTTATAAAATAATGAGGGAACCATGAAGGACTACGCCATGCGGTTAGGCTCATTTTTCCTTGTCGGTTGTTTACTAGTAAACACTGCAGGTATCCTTGCGGGTGCGACACCTTCGTCGTCACACTTCCAACCAATCGTCTCGACACGTTCCAAAGGGTTCCCAGCGGCAATCACCGCCTCGACGACGGACCCGTTCTACGCCCTGATTGCGACCCCGCTTGCCGTATCCTACACAGAGAAGGGAGAGCGAACGGTGCTGCCCCTCTACGTCAAGGACCTCGCACAGCCTTCCAAAGCCGTCCAAAGGACCGAGGAGGAGATCGGGGTCTACGCGGATTACACCCTTGCTGGCCTTCCCGCGAAACAAGCCTCACTGCTTACGGCAGTACTTTTTTGGCAACACACCAACACCGTGCTAATGCTACAAGACGACACCCTTGGATATGATCTCGGGGTGGTTGCTGTTCCCATCGCCTCGTATCTTGATGTGCCCGTGATCGTCACCGACACCGTCGATGCGAACGTGACCGCCGTCCTTACCAGTCTGGGCGTGACTCAGCTGTACGTCTGCGGCACTCTCACAGTACCCGATGGCTACGCAATGGTCCGCTTCACACAACCAGATCAAATCACCAGCACCACCATCCAAGTCATCAAGGAACGCTTTGGGGGTCAGGTCCAGTACATCACCATGACTAACCCGCTTGATATTCAGCAGCCGCACGTCCTCGATGTCACCAGCTACAAGTTCAGCGGGACGACACCCTCGGCACTCTCCCTGCCCAGCCAAACCCTTACGATTCTTCTCAAAGGTTCCTCCGTCTCCCACACGTTCATCGTTCCTGACGATTATAAGTATGCCCGGCTTACCTTTGACCTAAGGAACCTCAACTCAGAGAATACCCAGCTGCTCGGAGACAAGATGTTTCTTATGCTGTACAACCCGATGAATGAGACCTGCTTGTACACGGGTACTTCGAGCGGCAGCCCCGTCTTGGATAAAGACGGCAACATCATAGAAGACCGCCTTCATTTTGAGTCGATCATTTATGATCAACCAGGTACGTACTCGATCCAGGTGCTAGGGAACTGGTTCGCCCGGACCGAGGGCGCCTACACCCTGAACGTCACCGTCGAGAAACTCGATAGTCCCATCGTCCCCCTCATGGACAACATCTCCTCTGTCGCCCCCTACCTCACCGCCTACCATCAGGGCGTCGTGTTCGCGAACACAAGTTTTGCATTCGCCGCCGATGACACAGTGCTGCATAACGGTACCACTTGCCCTGGGATGAGCCAGCCCGGAGGG
>DATKKD010000020.1:0-5194 GCA_035543435.1 Thermoplasmatota archaeon | reverse complement strand
GCGCTCGCGAACACGATGTCCCGGTCCAGATGCTGCTTCCTCACCTTGTCGCTAAGCCCTTTGTAGGAGATCTGGAACCGGTTCGCCCCGAACGCGTTCCCGTTCGCCATGGAGCACTGGTAGATCACGACCCCGTAGTGGAACACGTCCCTCCGCCAGTTGTGCGGGTCACCATGAAGGAAATAGTCCTGGTAAATCGTCTGCAGGTCATTGTTCTGCGAGGAAAAATTCATCGTCGTCAGATTATCGAACGGGATCATCTCAGATCCGGAGTCAGGCATGCTGCCGTCATCCAGATGGTACACCACGTTGTGCTGGTCGTACGCGGTCCGCAGCAGCTCCTTGGCTCCCTCAGGAAGGATATTTGCCGGTTCCCCGTTCGGCCCGGCCTGCATCTGGTCAAGCTCCACGAACAGGTCCTTGCGGAACGGGTCCGCGCCCCATGACGCCATACGAGCCTCATCAACATTCGAAAGTCCGTCCTGGTCATCATCCATATGCAGGTGGTCCTCCCATACATTGGGATCGTACCTCCAGGCAGGCACGAGGGTCTCGTTCTCCCAGTCGATCGTCGGGTAATACCCCCACTTAAACTCCCACTCGATCGGGACCCCGTCATGGTCGAGATCCTCACCGATGTTGTTGACGGTCGGGTCCGTGTGGAACACGTTCACCTCGGTCCAGTACGGGATAAGGTCATGGTCATAATCATCCTGATAGATATTAAACAGCATCTCGCAGTCTCGGTCGTTCTGGTAGTAACTGTTATCATCGCACCCGTTGAGCCGTCCATAGCCACTCGGGTCGGCCCCGCCCCAGAATCCTGGGAGCCAGTCGTCACCGATCCAATGACCTGTCTTAAGACTGTACTGCAAATCCACATCGTACGCTTTGATGAAATTCTGGGAATTGTCACTAATATCGCAGAGCTTATCGAGCCCGAGCTGTTTGTCCCAGAGCTGGATGGTGATGTTCACCCATTCCACGTCGTCAGGGACGTTCGCGGTCGCGGACCAGGAAGGATAGTACACGTACTTCATGTTCCGCCAGACCGGACTTTTGAACACCTGATTGTCGATGATGACCTTCACATAAAAATCAGGGTCGCTGAAGGTGTCGATCTTGCTGATGGGTAACGAGGTCCCGGCCGCGGTTTTCTCAAGCGACCGTATTTGCTGTATTTCAACGGTGACCGCGAGGTCCACTAACGGGTCGAGATCCTCTCCGGTGCTTTTCTGCTTCATCACCGGCCACTTGTGCACATTCTGTACGCTTGGTGATGCTGCGACAATGAACACCGGGATGCATAGCACCAAGGCTAAGATAAGACTTATACGTTTCTTCATAGATTATCCCCTAAATCGTTCTTTATTAAATGCGTTCTATATTAATGTATACGGAACCTGTATATGAAGATAGTGGGGATTTTCTGTCTGGGACTTCCTGCTATCTTCTCCATGGATTTTCCACAGCATTAAATATTTACAACGAAGATGCTCTCCCCTGATCGAGCCAATCTCTCTGGAGGAAGCAGCTGGGTTATGCAAGCAATATCAGGACAAGCACAAGGTCCGCCTGTTCAGCCAGTGCTGGGATTGCGTCAAATACTCAAAAGAGGACCCGACCAAGATATGTTTTTACCATCCTCCTGACCATCGTCGGTGCCGATTCGTGAATCAATTATATAATGAAATATACACCATCGAAGTCCCAGTATCTTTTTTCTGTTTCATGTTGAAAAAAATCACTGGGACGTGTGTTTCCCTCGACGAGACAGCACCTTTTTAGAATACTCCTCTGTCTCATCAGGAAGCGACTCTTGGTGGATCTCGACAGCCGACACATCCAAAATATTCTTCTGCGCGAGCTCCATAATCAGCTGATCGAACGGGTCGTTCTGGTCCAGACCCATCTCATACGCAGCAGGGTGATGCCTACGGTGATTCTTTATTGCCATTTACTCCAATCTCCATCTCCTTCATACGAGTCCGTTATCCTGGAAAGGTTTGCACCTGATGATATTTATAGTTGTCCTGCTAAAATAACACGAAGGAAAAAGAAGACCTTGGCCGATGCTCGGTGTCCAGATTTTGTTTATTTTTATTTTTGTTCTTTCAATAGATACGTGGATTTTCTGATAAAAAAGATTAAAAACCACCCTAGCATAGCCTCGACAAAGGGGATAATACAAATGATTTCATCGAAGAATACACCACGCGTCATACTCATCAGCATAGCGGTCCTATTGGTCATGACCCTTCCATCTGGAAGCAGCGTCTTTACACTCAAAACACTTCCTTCTACAGGAGGAGTCAAAGGCGATCTCGATCCGCTAGTGGACCTCAATATCACGTTTCATATCCTCTACATTCGTGGACTCGATTCTACGTACCAGCAAACACCACCAGATTTCTTCCTCAAAATCTGGGTTAACGGGGACGGTTTCACGAGCCCTATATGGAACAACACCCTGCGAGTATACTATCCCTGGAACCTGACTTTCAATATCCCCGATGATACAGACAACGTCTCGATTCTCATCGAGCTATGGAACAACCAAAACGGCTCCCCCGTATTGTGCGACCTGAGCGGAAAGCCGAACGTCGGCGACCAGGGGAAATCCCTTGCGTTGATTTATCACGTGAAAACCGGCCACTGGGATGGCGATGACTACCTCAGCGACCCGAGCGGGTACGGCCGGGCGAACGGATGCGACGACGGTAGCATCTACGCAAACGAACAAGACTGCGAGCTCGGGTTCACGATTACCTTCAATGATTACGACCATGACGGCATCCCCTATTGGACCGAGGTCAACGTGTACGGGACCGACCCGACAGTCGACGACCGCGGCGAGGATGCGAACCACGACGGCATTCCCATCGAATGGGAATTCTGGTGGGGGTACAACCCATTCGTGAACGACAATCACAGTGCGCTTGACCCTGACCATGACAGCATCTCCAACCTCGAGGAGTACTACACTTGGTCATTGTTCTCGTCTGACCCTTTCCGCAGAGACCTGTTCTTGGAGATGGATTACATGGCTGCCAGCCCGAGCGGTGAGCAAAGCATCGTCCCCGCGGACTCCCGCGAGCAGCTCCGAGATCCCTTCGCACGCAGGAACATCGTGTTCCATTTCGACACTGGTGAGATTAACGGCGGTGAGATCATCCCGTACGAACCGTTGGTAGCCCCCAGCGAGGTCAGGACATTATATAACAATTATTTCTTGCACAACGATTCGACGGCTTGGCGACGCGGCGTGTTCCATTGGGGCCTCTACGTGTACGCCACAAAACCGAATGGGTATGGCTTTAGCGGCGACGTCGACCCCATGATGGGGTACAACCCTGGGACGAACGCGTTCATCATCTCCAGCAACATGATGGAGAAGCACGCCCGCTGGAAACTAAGGCCGCTCTCCTATTACTATGCCTCGGCTACCATGCACGAGATGGGCCACAACATGGGACTGCGCAGCGGGCACCCTCCCGGCTGTGACGACCATTTCGGCGCATACCCCTGGCAGCCCGGATACTGGATTTACCGCACCTACAAAAGCATCATGAACTATCGCTACACCTACCACATCTTCGATTACTCAGACGGTTCCCATGGGGACCGGGACTTCGATGACTGGTCGAACCTGAACCTATCGTATTTTGAGATTCCTGGAACATCCCGATGAACGTTCCCGCTTTATTTTTTCATCAGAGGGAAAGAGGCAAATCCATACTGAGGGAAAAATCCGATAACGGGATGAAAATTGTACGTTAATTCTTAATAAATTATCGTTTTTTTATTTTTGTACAAGAAAACAATAGCCAAATCTTTTGTAGGATAATACTATTCTCATCCTTGAAGGGAAATGGGATTGGGATAGACAACCATAGTCCAACCGAGTATAGGACAGTCAGTTGAGAAAAAACTACAAGTGTTATTGAATGCTGTTCAGCGATTTAAAAAACTAGGGAAGTGGGGAGTCATGGCGGAAGGAGCAGAATCTTAAGGAGGAAAGAACGGAAAAAATTTCCCTAGGTACCATCTTCAGACTCCCCAATACGTATATACAAGTTAGTCCCTAAAAAACATGTGATGAGTTTTACGGATATATGAGTACTTTTATTGTGTTTTATTTATCATTCGTTCAAAAAAACAGTAAAATATTTCCCAGAACCAGGCGATTTCTTCAAGACGATCGACCATCGTTTGTCTGAAAACCATCATGATGGCGCTTCCGTTCACAACGACAGCAGAGAAAAAAAGGATTCTATTTGTATATATATCTATAGTAGGTTACCATAGTCTAGGAATAATAAGCAACTGATACGATACCTTGTACCGGAGGAAAATACAACGTGATCTGATGAAACGATTAATACCACTAAAACTCTTTGCTTATTTCACTACCGTCTGCCTTTTTTCCATGGCGATCGCATCCAACTTCGATCTTCCCTGGGTCCGACGGGACCTTAACCAACAAACCCCATTTTTTCAGCGTCCCGCTCATCGTTGGCTTCATCGGATACAAAATATATGATGAACAGAATGAGAGACCAAGGGTACTTCGTTTCTTTGGCCGAAGTCATAGCTGCAGCCCCTATTTTTTCATTTCGTACAACTTCTAGGTCACAAATTTTATTTTGCACGATAGCATAATCGACATCAGGGAAAGGACCCAGTCTTCAAATCGGGGGGGTTACCAATAACCTTTTTTTCTTTCGAGATTATTTTCAAAAAAAGTGGAGAGATTCAGTACCATAGCCTCCTTGAGCGTGTGGAAAAATTTATTACCACAATGAATGATGATTTTTATCGTGTTAGAGCTTGATTCAAAGGACCACAAAATCTTATACTATCTGTTTTTAAATTCCAGGCAATCGCTCTCGTCCATCGCAAAAAAGGTCGGTCTGCAAAAAAGCGTGGTCGAGTACCGCATCAAACGCCTGCAAACCAAGGGAATCATAAAGAACTTCAATGCGATGATCGACGTCTTCAAACTCGGGTTCTCCGTGTATCGTCTCTATATCGTGCTCCAATATACCTCGCCGGATATGGAGAAGGAGATCATCACCCATTTCGTGAACCACGATAACACCTGGAGCATCGCCTCCACGAAGGGGCGCTATGACCTCATCATCACAATCCTTGTGAAATCACCGAATCATTTCTACGCGTTCTACGAGGAGAC
>DATKKD010000019.1:0-4346 GCA_035543435.1 Thermoplasmatota archaeon | reverse complement strand
AAATAAATACACAGGTTCAGAGTGTGCAGAGTGGGAGTAGGACATGGCGACGGTAGAACCAGGGCCGGATGCGAATAAACGACAACAACGATACCTCCGTATCTCCAAATTGATTATCCTGTTTGCGGTGATCTATGCATTATGGATCGCCATTGTGATTATCGGCACCTTTCAACTCGCGCTCGGCGTGAGCTGGGCGGGATTAACCATAGAGGAATGGGTGCTCTCCGCGATCGTCTTGTTTGTCGTCTTCATCGTCATTGAAATCCTTTTCCTCATCAGGCTCTCCCTCAAGAAACAACGGGAGATCACCAACGAAGTCACCCCTGCTCAGTTCATCAAAGGGAAAGAGGTACATACCTTCACCATACCTATGGGGGCGAAGGGCGGAATCTTCAGCAAGACCTACATCACCATCGATGAAAGCTCTGTGCTGAACCTCCGGTACCAGATCACCCCGCCCCATGAGCTCTGGGGGAAAAAGGATTAAGGGATTGGTTATTTTTTGACGAACCCCATCTCGGCAAGCTTCTCAGGGAGGTACGTGTCGGTCACATAGTCAAGCCCGTACTTCGCCAGCGCCTGCTGCTCCGACTTACGCCCGAGACTCAGCTGCAGCTTGATCTCATGTTTCCAGAACTGGTCCTGGAACCGGGGGTCATCCAGCTCGCTTTTTAACGCAGCGACATCCTCCGAGGTTAGCGTATCCGTCGGCAGCTTGTAGTTCTCGATGTCAGACGGCGTCACCCCGAGGTACTGCGCAGAGGGCGTCGCTAAATACTCTGAGATGTGTGCGGTCTTGATTGCGCCGTACGCGACGCTGCCGTAGATGCGGAAGCTCCACGGGTCGCAATCCGTGAACACGAGCACCGGCAGCTTCTTCTCCTCGTTGAGCCGTTTGATGAACCTCCTCGTGGACCGCGCCGGTTGCCCCTTGAGATGCACCAGGATCGCCCGCGAGTCCGTGTCAAACCCGTTCTCCACGAGCCGGTCGAACATACCACCGGTCTCGATAGCCACGATGAAATCAGCGTCCACCTGCTTGAACGTGAGTTTCTCCTTCTCCACGTTGTACGGGATCCCGTACCCAGCGTCCCCGACGTCATCCTGGCAGTGGATCTTCTTCTTCGTGTTGTTCCTCGTCATTTCCTCGACCACGAGATTGCCGATCACCCGGGCGCCGTCCTCCTCGGGGCGTAACTTGAAATCCTCCCGCATGCACCCGGTGATCACCTCCAGGTCCTCCGCAAGCAAGTCAGATTCGTTCTGCGTGCTGAACTTCGCGAGGTTCCATCCCTCGGAGATGTAGTACGTTTCTCTCAACGTCGAGGATTTCTTCTCCTTGATCATGTCCTTAATGAAATCGACGAGATACATGGTCCTTAGCAGCATGTACGCGCCGTCCAGTGAGTTCGCGGACCGCTCCGTCTTGCTCTTCCCGTACTTCCAGACGTTCAGATCATCATCGAACCTGATGTTCGCCTTCGTCCTCGTCGACAGCTGCAACGCCGGAATCTCAGCCTTCACCAGATCCGCGTACACCTTCGCCGCGATCGCATCGATCTTCGGGATGACCCCTGGTTGCTCCTTCATCGGCTACTCACCCTCCCATTTGTCCGCACCAATCACGTACGCCGGATTGATGTTTTGCACATACAAATCATTCTCATCGAAATCACCTTTGTTCAACCCAGCAAGCTCGAAATAGATATCCAGTTTGTTCGTGGGCGGGAGATTCTCGATGCTCCATTTCAGGAACGAATCCGTGACTTTCGCAGGCTTGGGTTTCACGTCGCCCACCACGGCCCCCTTCGGGTACAACGCGTACAGGTTGAACTTCTGTGGTTTCCCTTTATAGTTCACCACCATGATAGTGCTCTTTGCGATCCACCCGCCGCTCTCAGCCGGGTTCTCCGCATCGATCTTCGTCTGCACCTGCTTCCCGCGGACCTTCTCGTACTCCACCACATCCTCGACCCAGACCACATCCATGATCTGTGTGATGACCTTCTCCAGCGACGGCACTGGTTTGTTCAGCATGTGCGCTGATTTCTTCGCGATCTCCGGCAGGATCTTCGTGATCAGGTCAAACTTCTCCCTTGTTTTCGCCCGTCGGACCTTCTTGTTGATGTGCTGTTGCACCTTGCGTGCGCACTCACGGAACGCGAGTTTAATCTCGTTTTCGATCTCCTCGACGTCAGCGATCGCTTCCTTGCTCTCCGAGGTGTACGGGATCTGCGTGGAACACACGTGCGTCAGGAAAATCGCAGGGCCGATCGGGATACCGGTGCCGGACGGTTGATCCAGCCCGTACCTGCGCCAGTCGATCGATTCGATCGCGGTCGTGATCGCACAATCACCTTGCTGATACAACAAGGGGATCCGGTTTGCGAACCGAAGAATCTTGATCGGTTTATCCTTCGGCAGTGACCCGCCGTAGACGATGCCGACCTCCACCTGGAACGGGTTGCCTGAATACACCGACGCAGGACGCGATGCAGTGAAAATAAACTCTGGGGATATCTCCTGGGTCTCGCTTTTCAGACTCCGGCGGATAAGGGTCTCACCGATCGGTGAGAGGCATTCTGTCGGAGGCGACATGATCTTCACTTTCTTGAACGCCTGATGCAATGTCAAAAACTGCTCACGGCTCATGTCAGCTGGGTTCAGATTTCTATCAAGCTTCGCCTCGTCACAGACGAGGTCAGCGGTCCGGTCACCCATGCTGCAGAACTCGGTCTTCAAAAACGAGGCGAGCTTCCGAGCCTTTGTCTCCTTCGCCATCTTGATGAGGGTGCCAAGCTCAACTCCGTACGGGTGCGGCTTGATCTCCTCGCTTTTCTTCGGGAGTGTATCAGCGGTTCGTTCGAACACGTGCTCCGTGCCATCCGCCTCCCTGAAAACGAGACGCGCATGTGGGTTCACGATAGAGGTGCTCTGGAGGTAGTCATAGACAAACCGTTTCCCCCGCTTATAATCGGCGATGAGACTGACTTCCACACGCGTGCCCGAGGGTTTCTCCCAATGGGTGATCTCCTGATGGAGGACCTCACCTCGATTCCTGTTCGTGTCAATCGCAAGCTCAGTAACGACCGCTGGATGGTCAGCTTCAATCTTAGAGATGATCTTCGCATGCTTCCCCGTGGTGAGCTGGCCGTACAAGACGACCGCAGAGATCCCGATTCCCTGTTGACCCCTGCTTTGTCGTACGGCATGAAACCGTGACCCATATAGTAAACGAGCGAAGATGTGAGGTATCTGCTGCTTGATGATACCGGGGCCGTTGTCCTCTACGATCACGACACATTCTTCCTCGGTCGGGTTTTTCACCTCGACAGAGATGTCGGGGAGGATCCCTGATTCCTCGCAGGCGTCAAGGGCATTATCCACCCCTTCCTTCACACTGGTGATGAGCGCTCTCGTCGCATTGCCAAACCCGAGGATGTGCTTGTTACGTTCGAAGAATTCAGCGACCGATATCTCTTTTTGTTTCTTTGCTAGCTCATAGGCGATTGCTTCTGGCAAAACATTCCCTCCGTTGCAGAGTGATACAGCATCCGGTAACGGTAATCAGTACAACTATTATAAAATTATTGCATCATCAAATAAAACCCGTAAAATTTTTCTTACACAAAGGAAAGTAATGTTTATAAGATATAATTCGAAATGTCTGAATGTTATAGGTAAAATCAATTTCTTCAATTAAAAACCTTCTTATAGGAGAACATTCATAAGAATACTGGGACGGAAAATGAAAAAAAAGTTACTTAGCATATTTACCTTTGTTTTATTGCTAGCTACTGCTGTTCCCGCTGTCGAATCTCTGAAAAATAGTAAGATAGATAAAATGGTTTCGAACGCCCCTCCGACAAGAATGGCAGGGAACTGGACTGAAATGCAAAAGCTCCACGCCTTAGACGGAGCAGAAAATGATTATTTTGGCGACTCCGTTTCCCTCGCTGGTGACACTGCCCTTATAGGAGTATATAGGGACGATGACAATGGGAATTTTTCAGGATCGGCGTATGTGTTTACCAGCAACGGTACCACCTGGACTCAGCAGGCGAAGCTCCTCGCCTCAGACGGCGAAACAATGGATTATTTCGGCTACTCTGTTTCCGTTGATGGGAACACCGCCCTCATCGGAGCCTATAACGATAATTCTAAGGGGTCGGCATATGTCTTCACTCGCAATGGCACAACTTGGACCCAACAACAAAAACTCCAGGCCTCGGACGGCACAATATATGATTGGTTTGGCTACTCCGTTTCTCTTGCTGGAGATACTGCCCTCATCGGAGCATCGGGCAATGATGACGACGGAAACGATTCAGGTTCCGCGTACG
>DATKKD010000018.1:0-2422 GCA_035543435.1 Thermoplasmatota archaeon | reverse complement strand
AAATACAAGGCATCTGCCCCGACACCGGTACCGTCGTCCGCGTGTAATATCACCGGCGTGGTTGAGCCAATACCAACATACCACTGACCGTTTTGGGAGCGGAAATAATTGTTTTTCGGATCTCCAAAATTACAGGTCATGACTGGTCCGTCTGCATCGACATAAAAATCCTGGGTTTGATATCCACTGTTGGGCTGACGGTTACCAAGCAGATCATATGTACAATATCGTATTTGATGTTGGCCAGTGTCGTTGAAATGGAATTCTACCGAGATGGTCCCTCTTGTCGGGTCGGTGTCGTTCTGGTCGTTGTCAACCACAGTGGACCCATATTGGTAGACCCATGATGAACCGATTTTGTGATAGACAGTATAGGTGAGATTTTTCAGGCCCACGCCTCCGTCGTATCCTTGGTCGGTGGCATTAAACCAGACAGGGGTGTTTCTACCGATAAACCCTTCATAGGAGGGTTCCCCGGTTTCGACAGTGATGATTGGCGGAGTGTCATCAACAAAAAAAGTTCTATTATGCGTAGTTTCAATATTGTTAAAATAATCGATTGCCCAATATTGAAGGGCTGCTTGGCAGTCTGTTACAACATAAAACATCGTGGTGTTTCCAGCAGCAATATGTTCGATTCCATTAATGCGGTAATCTATCTCCTTGACCCCTGCAAAATCATCTGTTGCATTCAACCAAATTGGTGTGTGTGATGTGATCCAATCACCGGGTGTGTAGCGTGGTTGGCCGATGTGTATACTCGTGACTGGTTTGTTTCCTTCCCAGATGAGTGTGGTGTGGGAGGCATTCGTTGGCAGGGTCTCTGTACTGTAAATAGTGACGTTGTTGTGAACAATGGTTCCAGCGGTTCCATTCTTCGCATGGACCAGTAATTTGATGGTTCCTCCTTGTCCTGGGTTCAGACTGGAAAAATTCCAGTACACCTGATGAAATTGTGAAATGTAATATCCAGTTGGTATTGAGCTAATATAATCGACTTTTGTATCAAGGTGGTCGATCACGGAGACATTGTGGACCGTCAGCAAGGTAGGATTACTGTAGGTGATGTTATATTGAAAAGGGTCACCTGGATAGACGAATCCGTGGACCCCGATGCCATCATCTTTGCTAATACTGAGCCATTGTGGAAGCATCGTATTTTCGGGAGTTTGAGAAATCTTACCATTTCTTTGGAGCGATACATATTGCGGTGGTGTGTGGAAAGGAGTGTTGGGTTGTCGGAGAATATCAGGAGTTAGGCTTGCCGATATGGTAAGCATGCAAACGGTCATTCCAATCATGATGAGTAGAATGGCGAAGATTTTTTTTCCCTTCAATTCGTATTCCCCCGCGATTATGATAATAGTGTTTCTTTTTCAGTTGAGCCATAAGAATGTAAAGACGCGGTGTGGGTTCTTTCCCCTCAACTGATAGTAAAACCCTATTTCCGGGGAATATACTTGATTTTTGTTATTTAAGCATCGTGCCAATAGATTACGATATGTATATAAGTCTATATAGAATTATAACAGCTTCATAGATTATATTCAATATGATTAAATAATATATTTATTTATAGAAAAATAACACATCTGGCTCTGATGCGTATGGGGATTCCGATTCATATTACTGGACTCAATGAGTTTATTCCTGATATACCAGATGGGACCCTGATTCTTGTAGAGGGCAGCATTGACCCCATCGCGTCCATTTTTGTCCAGCAGCTTGCGAATGTTGCGACAGAGCATAAGGATTCTGTGAGTTATATCACGTCGCGGACGAACGAAGAGGTGACGGAGATGGTCCGTTTCCATCATAAGGACCCTCCGTCGTTCACGGTGGTTGAGGACCCGTCGTACCTGCACTGGAAGGATTACCTGAAACTGAATTCCCTTTTGGTCATTGATTCGTTTTCGTACCTCGTCCTTGACAAATCTATGCTTGAAGTACGCCAGATGCTTCAGGAGTTTCTTCGCATGAGCCGGCAGCTCGAGGCGATCGTCCTTCTTACGATGGAGCAAGGGATGCTCGATCCGAAGATTGAGATTACCGTCGCACATCTTGCCGACGGCATCTTTCATTTCATGACAAGGGACACCTCTGTCGGCGTTGCTCACTTGATCCGAATACCAAAATGGGTGACCGGTACTTCCTTTGATGAGAACATCTACTACAAGTTCGACGGCAGACGTATCAACGTTGACCTCAGGGCACGGGTGAGATAACACTATGGATCTGAGCAGTTACGAACGGTACGGTCTTCACGGGAACCCATTCCAATCCGAGGAGAAACAGGTTTCACTCCAAGCACTGGAGATATACCATGTGACCCAGGTCGTCGATGACGAGCTTGCGCTGCTCAAGGAAGGTGTGTTTAATCGAGAGAACAAGGCAGTGGTGATGCTCGTTGGCCCACCAGGGA
>DATKKD010000017.1:0-33311 GCA_035543435.1 Thermoplasmatota archaeon | reverse complement strand
GTGTTCGTGCTGAGCTTGCTTGGGGCGAACGCGAGGAAGTACGGGTGGTGAAGCTCGGAGACAGGTCGCGGCTGTTTCCCCTTGTAGTAGAGATATTCAGGTGAGATTCCTAAGAGTACGTCGGTCATTGCTTGGTGTCCCCCAAACTGATGGTGACTATGAATACATTTGATGTACTTAAAGGTTAGAAGTAATATTATAAAAGGGTGAAGGATTGTGAATCGCGATGCTATGATCACACAGGTTGTGTTCTCCGATGAGTTTAACAAGCATGACACTGCTGATCATCCTGAGAATGCCGACCGGCTCTATGTGATGCTCGACGCGGTCGAGCAGTCACCGTTGTATAAAAAAGTGTCATTTGTCAAGCCGATGATGCTTTCAGAAGCATTGTTATATGAAGTTCATTCTGCGGAAATGATCCAGCGGATCAAAGATGCAAGTGAGGAGGGGAACACTTGGATCGACCTTGACACCTACGTCTCAAAAGGTGATTATGAGACAGCCCGACTTGCGGCAGGTGGCGTCCTTCAAGCTTCTCTGGATGTGATGGAGCAGAAGGCGACGAATGCGTTTTGCCTGGTACGGCCGCCTGGGCATCACGCTTCGGCGAAGCGATCAATGGGGTTTTGCTTGTTTAACAACGCGGGGATTGCGGCGCATACGATAACAAAAAAGAACAAACGCGTGCTGATTTTCGATCATGATGTCCATCATGGAAACGGAACCCAGGAGATTTTTTACGCTCGCAAGGACGTCATGTACCAGTCGTTCCATCTGTCGCCGCATTATCCTGGAACCGGGGCGCCCAGTGAAATCGGCGAGGGTGAAGGGATTGGGTACACGGTCAATGCTCCCCTTGGATTCGGGACTGGTGACGGTGCGGTGTCACAGCTGCTCGAAGAGGTTTTCTTGCCCATCGCACGGCAGTTCGAACCTCATCTCATCTTGGTGTCTGCCGGTTTTGACTCCCACCATGCGGACCAGCTTGGGGGGCTTTCGCTCTCCGTGAACTTCTTCGGGGAGATGATCAAGCGTCTCCAGGAGGTTCAACCCAGGATGGTTGTCACGCTCGAAGGGGGGTACAATCTCCAGTGGTTGGGAAAATGTTTCTTGTCCCAGCTCGGACAACTGGTGGGCACACCGCAACCCTTTGAGGACGCCGTTCAGGGCGCTGGGGATGTCTCTTCGCTAGTTAAAAAAATGAAACAAGAATTAAAGGAGTACTGGGACGTATAAACTATAGATTAGTCGAAGATCATTCCCATGCCGGTGGCAGCTGAGTCCTCTTGTTCTTTGATTTTTTCGTCGATGGTCTTCGCTTTTTTTTCAGGGAGTGCCTTCATTTCGAGTTCCTTGGCGAGTTCCTCCGCACGTTTGACTCCCTCGGCACTTCCCTCTATCTTTAGGTAGGAGACATCTTCTTTGATGTCGAGTGAGTTTGCGTCACGGATCACAATGCTTTGTCTGCTGACAAGATCGTCTTTAATAAGGGTGTTGATTTTCCCTGCTTCTGCGGTTTTCACTTCAAAGATCACGTAAGGCACGTGTGACCACCTGCTTTTGCGCATAGACTGATTCTATATAAATCTACTCTTTCTTCAATAGCGTTCCGTTCTTATCGATCTCTCCCTTTCGTATCCGTGTGGAGCTAATGGGGGCGCCATCTTCAGCAAGAACGAAAGGAACAAGGATGATTTGAAGGGGTTTTTTGTGCTGCTGCCTTCGCTGTTTGTTGATGGCCTTTGCTGTAGGCTCTGTCTCGGGTGAAACCACGATGGCGTCGAAATCCCCAGTTACCGCTGGTCCGTAAGGGTCGTTGATAGGTTGGATGATGGTCCGAGGGTGAGCATCAATGTTTCGGAGGTACTCCTTGACGTATTGTTTCCTTTGTTCGAACGAGGCAGCTCCTCCCTTCTTTCGTATCATAGAGTCGGAGGTTATACCGATGAACACCGTTCCTTTGGCTCCAGCAACCTGGAGCGCCTTGGTGATGAGTGTTTGATGCCCCTTGTGAAACTGATCGAAGGTGCCGCCCAGACAGATATTCATACTGGGTGATATCACCAGAAGCAATAAAGGTGTATGCATTTGGGAAGAAAACTATAAAACCTGCAATCTCCTTCCTAGTGTGAAGGTGATGTGGATGCAACAGAGGATGTTACTTCTCCGAGAGGTAATCATACTTATGTGTTGTTTTCTTGTCGCAAGCAACACGTTTTTCATCGTTATGAACCACGGCCGTGCGGAGGAACCACGAGCCATCTATGTAAAAGGATCATATCCGTACTCAACAGGGGATGGTACCGCCAATCGTCCCTATCAAACCATTCAGAAAGCAATTGATCTCGCGAATGACGGTGACAGTATTTATATCTTCGAAGGGACCTACAACGAGAGTTTGACGATCAATAAAAGGATTAATATCAGCGGGCTTGACAGAAAAAATACCACGATTCAAAAGGTGGGGGTGAGCCTGCGGTATCTTATTGATATTACCGCGGATAATGTCGCGATGGAAGATCTGAACATCTCCGACGTCCAAGAATGTATTCGAACAGCGCTCATTCATATTACCTCTGAAAACGTCCGGCTAATTGGGTTGCATATCACCCATGGAAGAAAATGGGGGATTTTCCTCGACGGATCAGGCGATGGAACGTTCGGTTTTTCTACGATTGATAACATGAGCGATACTGGTGTGTATGTTCAAAACTCTGATAACAACGTGTTTTCCACGAATCTGTTTAGTAATGCGAGTAAGGCTGGTCTGTACTTCACATTCTCTAATAACGCTATTCTTTTCAATAACACTATTACGAATATGAACATCGAAAAAGACAGCGGGTTGGGGGTTGATGTTGAAAACTGTAACCAGGTGAATATCTCAATGAATATTATCAAGAACTGTTCCTTAGATGGTATCCATATCTATGGTGGAACCGCGAATCTTATGGAAAATAACACGGTGACCTATTGTGGCCGTCAGGGTATCTACATGGGTTCTTCGAGTAGCACCATTACAAAAAACACCTTGATGAAGAACGGCATCGGGATATTACTTGCTGGGTCCCATGATGAAGTGACGCTGAATACAATTGAGAAATCCGGGGGTATTGGCGTCTACACGGATACAGGTTCAAGCGCTAATATCATTTCATTGAATGATTTTTTATTAAATGGAGTAAATGCCAAGGAAATGGGAGCCAATCAATGGGATGCTCAGGGGAAGGGAAATTACTGGGATGATTATCTACAGGGGGATAAGAATAAAGACGGGATTGGTGACGTTCCTTATACTCGCATGGGCGGTGTTGACCATTTCCCTCTCGGGGCGTTTTTAAAACCGCCCTTGAAACCGTCGAACCCATCCCCCGCGGATGCGCAAGATCAAGTCGGGCTGTCCATCACTTTGAAGGTGAACGTCACGGATCCGGATAGCACGATGTTGACGGTGTACTTCTACAATGCCTCCAACGATCAGCTCCTTGGTTATGAAGGTGGTGTTAAAAGAGGCACGACCGCCATCTACAGCTTTACCCTCCCATTTCAGACGACCTTCTCTTGGTACGCAGTCGCCAGTGACGGGCTTTTAGACAACCGCTCCGATATCTGGTTCTTTACCACGCGACAGATTCCGCCGACCAATAAAAAACCTGTTGCCGACCCTGGCGGTCCCTATACTGCGAAAATCGGACAAGTGATCACTTTTAACGGTTCCGGGAGTTTTGATCCAGACGGTCGCATTATTTTCTACCGTTGGAATTTTGGTGACGGGAGTAGTGAGATTCTCGATAAACTCCCCCAACACTCCTACTCTGACCCAGGGTTGTATGTTGTGACTTTAACGGTGGTCGACAATGATGGAAGGAGCGCTATAAGGAACACCTCGGTGCTTATTTCCGGCCAGATTTATACCGACGTCCCTCCGGATGCTATGTTTCAGACCCCTTCAACTGGAACTATAAATACCGCAGTTATCTTTGACGCCTCAACAAGCAGAGATTCGGATGGGACGATCGTTGGCTATCGCTGGGATTTCAACGGTGATGGCGTGAACGACACTGGCTGGTTGACCTCTCCGTCTATCACCCATGTGTTTTCCTCGAGGGGGTCTTATCTAGTCACCCTTGAGGTGAAGGATAACGACGGGTTGATTTCCTCGTTTTCTTCTCCCATCACGGTGCAGAACGCGGTGAAAAAGTCTCCTGGATTTGAACTGCTGCTGGTGTGTCTCGCTGCCATTGCCTGTTCTCTTCTGTATCGGAGAAAACGCTGACGGTCAGTCCTTTCTCTAATTTTTATTATATACTATAATAAAAAAATATAAATATATTTTACACCAACTTCTCATGTGATGAGAAGTCTGTTCAACCAGCCTTTACCGAGTATCACCCTATATGCAGGGGTCTGCGGGGTCTTGGTTCCCGTAGTCGTCTTTGCCTTTCTTGGGCTCGCCCTTGCATCCTCGCCCTGGTTCGACTGGACAAGACATGCTCTCAGTGATCTTGGGATAGCCGCGGCTTCGGCTACGTTCTTCACCTATGGGATGATCTTTGGTGGCATATTTCTTTTTGTATTTTCCTTGGGTCTACTCCAAGTGCTTTCAAAAAAACTCGGGGCGTACCTTTTCCTTTTTAGTTCTTGGGCCCTCGTAGGGATCGGAATCTTCGATGAGACACTGTTTCCCCTTCATTATCTGACTTCTGCATCGTTTTTTGTTCTTTTGACCTGCGCTCTATTTTTTGTCGGGGTTACGGCAAAACAGAATTTCTATGGTCGGCAGATGGGAACTACCGCGTTACTTTTTGGTATGGTCACGGTGTGTTCGACGATGTTTTTCTTCTTGATACCAGGGATTGCAATTCCTGAGGCCTTGTCCTGTTTTCCTGCGTTTTTCTGGTGCATGGTCGTAGGTTTCAAAATGATAGGTATTCGTACTACTACAGCATCACGACAAGGAATAAAACTCCTGCAATGATGGGCTGATGGAGCAAATAAATCGACAGCGAATGTCGGCCCAGCCAGGAGAATACCTTTGTCGGTGCGTATTTCGTCAGATCGGGGACAGGGAATCTCCTCGTATTGTGTTTATAAAGGATGTTTCCGAGAGCAATGCCTATGAGGCTCACGCCGAGCCAGGGAAGAATCGGGAAGTAGTCAATGGTATGATGTGCGATGTCTGGTTGATGGAACCCTAAAGCGAGCTGGAGCATGTTCGGGGACACAACCATGTAAAAGTTGGCGATAATGACCCCAAGGATGATAATAAGAGTTCCGGCGATGAGGTTAGTGGTTTTATATCTGAGGAAAAGAGCGCTGAGAAGGACTGAGAATCCTATGCAGTGGAGGACTCCGAAGAGGATAGGTCTGTTGGGGAATGCAATTGTGGTAAGTAGAGTGAACAACATGCCAAGATTGAGAATCCATAGGCCGCGTTGAATCGTTTTGAAGTACATTTTCTTTGGTTGATCCTTATATTTTTGGTTGCTGACCGCTTGACAGGTTCCGACGAGGAGGAAGAACATGATGGGAACAAGTATGTTCAGAGAGTAGAATTGCTGGTTGAGCGGGAGAATGCCAAAATAATCCAGGTCCCAAAAGAGATGCAAGACGACCATGAAGATGATTGCGCATCCCCTGAGGACATCCAGTTCGATGAAACGCCCAGAATATCCGTCCTTTGCTTTCTTTTCTTTTTGAAAGTTCATACGGTGGTCCTCTTCCTTACACCATCCTACCATCATGTTGTTTGTTCCGTGTTAACTTCTAACAATAATAGTATTTAAAGATGCCCTGTCAAACTGCCAAAACGAACAAAAATGAGGGAAGCCGACGGAGGGATTTGGACCCCCGGCCTGCTGATTACAAGTCAGCCGCTCAACCGGGCTAAGCTACGTCGGCACGTTTCCTTGCCGTAATATCAATGCCTATATAAAATTCTCTTGGCGCGTAGGTCTTCATCTTCCGTATTGACGATACTGACAGTTCAAAGCGATGCGTGGCCGCGATTTCGTGTAAGGTCGCGATTTTTCCTGGAAGTTGGTCCTCACGGACGATATCGTAGTAATGGATGACGCACTGCTCCTGTGCAATACCGAGTGCATAGGAAAAAAAATGCATCGCTGAGAATGGCAGATTCATGATGATACGATTCGCTTTCTCTGGTACCACCTGAGCGATATCATTCGCGTCCGCGTGGATGATCTCCACACGATCAAGGACATGGTTCCGTATGATATTCTCCTTCGCTAAGCGAACCGCCTCGGCATTCTTGTCGATTGCATAGATAATCTTGGGCGATGCATATCGGGCGATGGTAACAGCAAACGGGCCGACCCCCGTGAACATATCGACAACTGTCTCTTGGTTACCCACGAGGCGAGCGACTCGTTTTCTTTCGGAGGAGAGACGGGGCGAGAAATAAGCGCGTTGTACATCGACAAAAAATGAAAGACCTTGTTCTTTATGGATTGTCGTCGTTCGCTTTTCACCGGCAATTACCACAATGGGTCGCGTCCGCAATTCACCAGTTACAGGATCAACCCTACATACGGTCCTAATGTTCTTATGCGCGCTCAACAGAGCCTTACCGATGACCTGTTGATATTGGAGGAGACCCGAGGGTATTTTGATAAGGATGATGTCGCCCACAATGTCATACGAGGTTGGCAGGTCCTTTCTAATTACATCAGGGACATTCACAATCTCTTTGTAGGATCTGGGTGTTTTCCTCCTTTCCTCAAATTCCAGCTCGACCTTTTGATAGTGCGATAAAGTCGTTGGTATCTTAAGGACAGGGAAATAGATCCATGTTTGGTCTTTCATAAGCTTAAGATCTTCTCGAAGGATATTCTGCTGGCGTAGGTATCTTCTAACAGATTCTGCATCAGCGAGCCGTACACCAATGCCCAAGGATTTTTTCATGGCATTCCAACAACAATATGAAACCGTCTTGGATAAACGTTATGGCGAAAAAGAGAGAGTCCCGCCTCCCGGATTTGAACCGGGGACCTGCCGGTATCGGCCGTAGGGTCTACAGCCGGCCGCTCCAGCCAGACTGAGCTAAGGCGGGAAATGCAAAGCCCTGATATCGATAGGTATATTTATTAATTAAGGTTTGTTTTTCGCAGGAATTCCCATGAGATACGGCGTCGTGGTCTGCCCTAGGTGCAAACTCGTCAAAGGTGTGGACCTCTCAAAAAAAACATCACGTTGTCCACGATGCGGAAAGTCGCTTGTGCTTTCACATATCAAGATTTTTTATCACACCGATTCACAGGACGAGCTTCGAAATGCGATTGGGCATCTCAATGCCCAACTCGGCAGGAAGAGTATAACGTTTGGAAAAACCCGATGAAAAATGTAGCCAAGTATTCAAAGCTAATTCAACCTTATATAATAAAAAGTTTGTACCAATAGGTGTTTATAAGATAAGGAAAATCGTAACCTATATAAACAACTAGATATTTACGTCAGCTGAGGTCCGGTGAGGACACAGATATAAGCTACCTACTCTGCACTAGTCAGGAGCTTATATGGTGGGTTCACGGTGTGCACCCAGATGTGTTTTCCCGGGACATCATACGACATGAGAGATGAATTTAGGAGGATATGAAAAATGAAAGCAAAGAAAATGATGGCCACCTTGGTAGTCTGCCTGATGGTACTATCAACGCTGGTGGTATTAAATCAATTGAATATTAATCTTGTACAAAAGGCAAGTGCACAGCCCGGTGTTGATGAATGGGGGTATAAATCACAGGTATGGACGAAAGATCTCACCTACAATCCTAATACAGCAGTGAACATTATCATCGATACAAATGGACTAGCAGCACAACCTTACTACTTGTATTACCCTGAATATCACCGATCCGGGACAACCTACCACATGGATTGGAAGCCATACCTTGTTTCAGGAGTGCAAAAATACGTTACCGTGGTGACACCCGGAACGAATGTAACACTCACAGGGGTTTACTTAAATAAAACTGGTATCTGGGTCCTGAACCCTACTCAACTCGTCGCGGTGATTGATGGTAACAATTGGGCTGCCACCGCACCAAGATGGTTTTGGGTAAACACATCCCAGTCATATGGATTAACGGTTTCACCAAGCCAAGTTTTCTATGGAAACAATCAAACAATTGATTTGACTGTCTCCGGAGCCTCCGGGAATGTATGGTTCAGTGTTCGAAGAGAATTGACAGGTCAATCTATTGCTATCCCCTATGCTGCGAACTATTCCTTCTCATCGGACTGGAAATCGACCCTACTATGGGCAGGAAACTACACTGTCATAGCGTACCAACATGTCGATTTCAATAATCAGCCTGCCTACGATCCTACAACTGGTGGATGGACCAACGAATTCGGCTCTGGATTCGCCGTAACCAATTATAGTTATGCACATAACGGTCCCTGGGATCCCCCCGGGTATAATTCCTCAGATGAAACGCTGTACTGCCAACCTGGGGTACCTGACACCTCGATACCGTCAGGAAACCAGACCATGTACTGGGGCTTCCAAGGAGAAGTCAATGTCTCGGTCAAAGACTATAACGACCAGAATTTAACAGCGTACACACCGTTGTCCGTAATCGTTCAAGGTCCAGATTTAAATGGAGAGACTCAGACCCTCACCTCCAAGCTCAACATTGACAACAAATATCAAAAAGGCTATGTCACTATCGAATCCAATTCTTGGGGTCTCGCTGGCGGGACCGTCTACGGTGTAAATGGAACATGGACTATCTTCCTTTACTCCGATAGAGATGGTGATAGCGCCGTTCAAGGGTCTGCATACGCGGACGAATGGAACACAACCGTTGACTTCACGGTCACCAGCGCACCAGGGATGCAATGGCGATGGATATCGGATGACGGTGGCATAGGGAAACCTAATGACGGCATTATACCGTATGTACCCGATATTACCCAACAACCACTGGAGGTCCAATTCCAGATCCTTGGGGAATCAGCGAGTCAACACTACGGTGATCAGGCAGCCGTTCCAGCCGATACCGTTGCAGATTACGGCGGGAACATCACTATCTCAGGAGACGCGCTCTACACCGACACCTTAGATAACATTCCAGGCGTCACCTTCAACGCCGGGACATGGACGGTCCCTCTCACACCGTTAATAGCTCTCAACGGTGGAACAATCACCTTTGACGCAACCTGGGAGGATCATGGATCCCTCACAGAGACACTGGCCGTTGGAGGAAGCGAATTAAACGGAACCATCGTGACGATATCACCAACTGAATTTACCTACGGTCAGAACACGACCTTTACAGTAGGAGTAAAAACCGGGTCTGGTCTATCAGCGTACAATGCACAGGTATGGTTATACTGGGTTGATGACGATGGCGAACTTATATCTGGCCCCGCTGGTATCATCTCTTACAAGAACGGTGGTGGCACTGCCAATGGAGAGTACACCTTCTTAGTCAACACCACCATGCAACACGACAACCAAACAGCGGCTTATGGTTCGATCAAAGCCCCGAGGGACATCTCCGCGTACGTTCAATTGTACGAAGGATCGCCACAGCCTTACGTCTATGGATATGCCTTGACGACGATGAAAGCACAGAGCAATTTAAAGGTGACCATGCAACCGGGTCTCGTGATGGCTGGTCAGAAGGTCGCGAAAATCTATATTAACACCACGACCGTGGGCAGCACCGGCAACAAGACAGGACGCCCTGACAACACCGGCCTCCATGTCAGGTTGTATAACTCCACGAATGATGACGTCACGGATCTCATTGGCAACATCGCGTCAGCGGATCTTGACGGGGCTCGCTACATCAACCTTTCAAATAAATTCCTGCAAGTACCAGGCACATACACGGTCACTGTATACAACGACACCTGCAACAGTAACGGATTCAACGGAACAATCGTCGTCCAAGCGGTCGGCGTCTCCTGTGACCTCAGTGAACTCATCTGGCACGTCGATGATAATGTGACTGGAACATTCACGGTAAACTACAATGGACTCCCCGTCAATGGGACATTGCTCCTGGATAATATCACGCACAATGCATCCTGGAATGGAACCTGGTATCTCGGGAACAACACGCCAATGATTGGTGGAACTGGTCTAACTGTACCAGCGGGCATGAACACCTCCATCCAGATCACCATCACGAATGGTGTTGGTATTGTCCATAACATCACCGCGAGCAGCCTCTTCCCAACAGATGTGTCGAAACAGAACATCACGTACTTATTCAAATCGAAGACCGCTGGGAGCGCCTGGGCGCATACAACTGGTAATCTACCGGTGAGAATTGCCAACATCGCAGTCACGCCGGCAGCCATCGTGTTAAGCGAGGCCTCAGACCTTGTCATCAAGGTCACGGGACGAGGCACCGGTTTAAATGATGTCTGGGTGAGCATCGGCGGTGCTGTGGACGACCAGAACGGTACCACCGCCACCGACGGAACCATCACCTTCTCGGTGGTACCATCCAAGACAGGGAAGATTACCATCGCGGTTGAGAACAGAACTTCAGACGTCTCCGTACAGGTCACCAACTGGAAACTCTACATCGACCCCATCAGCCAGGTGAACGAAGGAGCAAGCTTCACGGTCATGGTCCGTAATGGCACCGCGACAGGAGCTGGCCTTGCTGGTGTGCAAGTCATCGCAGGCACGCAGACAGGCACCACCGATTCATCGGGAGAGGCAACCTTCACGGCACCCTCAGTCGGCCCGAATGGTGCGGCTCTAACGATCACCGCGACAAAGAACGGGTACGCCTCAAAGACGATCACCACCATTGTCAACAACGTGCCGAAGCTCATCGTCATCCCACCGTCAGGAAAAGTCTCTGGCAAACAGACGTTCACCATCACCGTCGCCAACGATGACGGTGCCGGTGTCGCAGGCGCTTCGGTCACCTTCAACGGCGTGACCGTGATGTCTGGTGCAAATGGAGTCACAGAGCTGACCGCACCCGATGTAAAGGATAAGAACGGTGCTGACTATCAGATCACCGCGACGTTCACCGGTTACACCGATGCAACACCGGTGACCATCCACATCGCTCAGACACCAGGAATGCCCGGCTTTGAGCTGCTGACCCTCGTGGCGGCAATCGGGGTCGCGTTCCTGTTGCTCAGACGCAGACAGAAATAACCGCGCACACAAAAGGGGTGACATCAACCCCTTTTCTATCTCTTTTTTTTAACCAATTTTTTTCACAACCCTTTTTAACCCCTTTGTTTTTTCCGTTCCTAGGAGGCAACGACCCTGAAGATTAGTATCGTCATCCCGGCAATCAACGAGGAACGCGGCATCGGGAAGACCATCGACGCGATCAACAAAGCACACCGTTCGACCAATGACTGGGACCTTGAGGTCATAATTGTGGACGGCGATTCAAAAGACAGAACCCGGGAAATCGCACGCGACAAGGGGGCTATCGTCATCATCGAAAAACGCAAAGGGTACGGGCGTGCCTATAAAACAGGGCTAGCCCAGGCGACCGGCGACATCATCATCACAGGAGATGCCGACGCGACGTACCCCTTCGACCAGATTCAGGAATATATCAAGATCCTCCAAGAGCATGAACTAGATTTCCTTACGACAGACCGTTTCGCAGAACTCAAGCACGGGTCGATGTCTCTGAAGCATCGCTTCGGGAACCTGGTGCTAGCGCTCACCCTGGATGTCCTGTTTGTCGTCCCTATTAAAGACTCCCAATCAGGGATGTGGATCTTCAGGAGAGCAGCCCTCGAAAGGATCCAGCCGCTTGAAGCATTCAACAACGGGATGCCGTTCTCAGAGGAACTCAAAATTGAGATGTTCACCACCCCGGGGCTCAGGGCACGTGAAATCCCCTCTACTCTGTATGCCCGGGAGGGTCAAGTGAAACTGGAAAGCTTCAAAGACGGTTGGAAGAACCTAAAGTTCCTATTCAAAAAACGCATGCTCCCGAAAAAAAAGCGATAGCTATCCTTGCTCCTTCTTCTCTGAAAGAACCTCATGAATCTCTTCTTCAAGGTATCCACTGATGAGTTTTCCGTCAGCCTTACCTCTCAGTTCCTTCATCACCACACCCATCAATGGGCCGAGCGAACGAGCACCTTCTTTCCTGATGAAATCCTTCCGCTCGGAAACGACCCTGTGAATGATCTGATGGATTTCTGCTCCATTGACCGTTTGAATCCCACAAGCTTGCAAGGCGTCCTCGAGTGTCTTGGTTGGATACTCAGAGAGGAAGCGGATGAGCATCGGCACCGCCTCCTTTGAGAATCGTTCATCTTTGAGCCCTTCAAAAACCATGATGAGTTTCTGTTCATCGATCAACTCAAGTGAAACCCCTGCTCCTTCAAGTTCAGGGAAGGTATTGATGAAAGTCCGGATGATCACCTGGTACAGTAAGGGGAACCTAATCGCGAGCCCTTCAAATGGGTCCTCATATCCATGGATGAGTAACTGTGTAATCTGCTCATCGTTCAAGTGATAGGATGCTGCAAGTCGTAAGCGTTTCTTCTCTGGTCGCTCGGGTAATTTTAAGACATCAAGATGTTCCTTGGAGATTCGTGTTGGCGGCACGTCGGTCTCCGGGTACATCCGCGCAGCACCAGCTAACGGCCGCATATATTCAGTAGTGCCATCCGAAAGACTCCTGCGGACCTCCTCAGGAACGCCATTGATATACATCACTGCTCTGCGGAGTACAGCCTCAAGTGCAACTTTGACTTTCGCCTGGTCGCCCAAGGCAAGTGCAAATGCATCAGAGGAACCCAGTTGGAGAAGGTCCTTCAAGCCCTGAATCTCTTGCCCCGAGAATCCATAATCGGGCATCTCGTCGCTATGGATGATACCGCTAATTCCAGAAGCCAATCGAGCATAGACAGCAAGCTCTTTTCCAAGGCAGGTCTCTTTCTGTCGTAACAACCCATGATATCCAGGGAGACGGACACCTTGAATCGTACCCTTTTCTTCCTGGTTGACTTGCAAGAGATGTGAGTCTGAATGTTTAAATACGTTGGAGACGTCAACTAATGGTATTGCAGTGTACTCAGTTCTTTTCACTCGTTGTTGAAGGATTTGGGAGAGTTCGAGGATTCCTTGTTGTCTGAGGACTTCGATCTCGGCGACCTTCGCAATCATGCTGAGTGACTGGATTCCTTTCACTTCGACGCGTGCTCCCTTCTCAATGGAGATGTTCAGGTCTTGTCTGATAGTCCCTAAGCCATGCTTCGCTTGTTTCGTCACTTGCAAGAGCATTCCTAGCTGCTCTGCGACCTCTCTTGCTTGTTGGGGGCTGGTGATATCCGCGGCGGTGGTGATCTCAATGAGAGGGATTCCTAATCGATCGAGACCATACTGCACTTTATTCTGATCTTCGTTCGTCTTCCTCGCCGCGTCTTCTTCAAGAGTGATGGTAGAGATCCTCACGTCGTCTAAAAATCCGTTCATGGCAACGAGCGCGGTGCGTTGGAACCCGGTTGTGTTGGACCCGTCGATGACGATCTTGCGCATGAACTGGGCCTCATCCACAGGTTGAGCGCCAAGAAGAAGCGCCATAGTGAGGCACACATCGACAGCCTCAGGGTTCACCGTATGCGGTGGCTCCTCATCGGATTCGACCAGACATGTCGATGCCAAGGATGCCCGGTACACAAACCGTCGTTTCCGTTGCGCCTCTTCAAGCGCGGCACGGTCGACATCACCCAATTCACTCTGAGTAGGTCGTAGCATCCTCTCAAACGTATAATCGGAGTACTCCGGGATTTCCGATGGGCACTCGCAAAAGAGCTTATGAGTCTTGAGCTGCTGATGGATCTCAAGCCCTGCCTTGAACCCGACCGCCTGGTAATCCATACGACGGAGTAGACATACCGGTACACCACTTATTATGGTTACGCAACCTTAGCCAACAACCGAGAGCTCCTTCTCCTTAAGTGCGCCTTTGAAGCGATTGAGATTCAGATTCTCAAGGATTTCCGAAGTCTTCCCGTCCGCGATAAGTTCAGTAAGTACTTGCGCCACCATGGGAGATATCATAAATCCATGACCGCTGAACCCGTTGCACTGGATGAATCCTTTCACGCCAGCGACTTCCCCAAGAATCGGTCGTGCATCTGGAGTTACGTCATAGAAACCTGTCCAATGGCGAAGCATGTTCACATGTTGCAGGATTGGTGCGTACCGAGTCAGTGTACTTGCCATGTGTTGAAGGAAGGCGAAGGTCGGCATGGTCCGATAACCCTCTCGCTCCTCTGGGATGGGGATACCACCCACGATCTGGCCTTCCTGTTGTTGACTAAAGTAAATCCCGTCCTTGAACGAGATGACCATAGCCTCAAACAATGGTTTGAGGCGCTCGGTCGCCATGATCTCCTTACGGTAGGGGGCAAGGGGGAGACGCACATGAACCATTTGGGCGATGGACTTAGAGTCCACACCAGCGGCATTGACCACCATCTCTGTCTTGATAGTACCGTTATCCGTCACCACACCCCTAATACATTTTTGTGCCATGGTGAGACCAGTGACGGTGGTATGCGTATGGAATTCAGCCCCAAAATTGCGTGCTGCATCAGCGTACGCAAAGGTCGTCCTGAAGGGATTTGCATGGCCGTCAGTCGGGCAAAACGTCGCGCCAATGGCTTTCATCCCTTTGACGTCAAGGATAGGGACAACATCCGTGATTTCTTCCGTGTCTAGTATATCAACGGTCAAGCCGAGGGAGCGTTGGAGGGTGACATTCTGCTCCGCTTGTTCCATCTCCTTGTGGTCATGGACTGCGATTAGGTACCCGCCTTGTCGAAACTCGATGTCCTGTCCAAGCTCAGCGCTGAGCTTCTCAAAGATCTTGACGCTTTGAATCGCAAGCAATGCATTTTCTTTTGTGGACCACTGTTGTCTAATACCAGCGCCGCAGGCACCGGTCGCTCCAGAGGCAAGATATCGTTTCTCGATAACTACGACCTCCATGCCTTTTTTCGCGAGACGGTACGCAAGGGAGCATCCGTTGATGCCACCGCCGATGATGACCACATCTGCCTTATTTTTCATGTTTCTCACGGGCTAATGTCCCAAGTGGGACAGGTACGAGGGGAGGCCGCACCGTGGGCAACGGGATTGTGGATACCTTCTTCCCTGTTTTCCTCTCAAGGATCCGTGTGACCAGCTGGATGCAGACACGTCCCTGGCAAGGTCCCATACCGATACGCAGTTTCTTGCGAAGCTCCTCGATATCGGTGTAACCTTCGTCGATTGCACGGAGCACATCCTCCTCGCTGATGTCTTCACAACGGCAGACGATGCTTCGTTTCATGGTTTCACCCAGATATGGCGTATATCCATCGCAAGAGCACTAGGAACCTCAATTGTGATGACCATGGTCTTTCCGTTTTTCACCACCTTTGTCACCAAGGCGTCACCACGGACCGCCCCGGTTCTATCTACTGCTTTCACCGTATCCCCTACTTTTGGAACCGGGACAAACTCATAAGGTAGTGTGATCCATGCTTTGGCACCCTTTATTTTGACGACGAAAATCGCAAGCCCTGGGCAGATGCCGACGCATTTCGTGCATCCGATGCATTTGTCGAAATCAGTGGTGGGGGGAGCATTGATGTCTTTCATGGAAATCGCGTGAACGGGGCAGGAGTCGACGCACGGGTTACAGGGGATTTCCTGGACGCATTCGAGGATAGCGGTGCCCTTTGCAAGCTGTTTTTTGGAGGGGTGCGGAAGCTCCTTTTTCGTCAACACCCCTGTTTTTTCATACTCTGGCATGCCGCGCCTCCACTAGTTTTTCTATTTTTTGTTTCGCGATCCTAGGTTTCTCACCGAATGGCCCTGCCCGGAGGCAGGATAGCTCTTTTCGGTAGTGTTGGAGGAGTTCCTTGTCTTTCGTTTTCCTCAGTTTCATAGCAGCGGCAAGCCCAGCAATTTTTCCCTCGATCATCGCGGTAGATGCTTCTTCGATTCCTGAAGCGTCGCCAGCGACATACACACCTTTCACGGAGGTTTGCATAGAGTCGTCGTGCAGGGCAACATAGCCACCAGCCTCGGGTATAAACGCGAGGTTCACGCCGATTTGCGAGAGCAGTCGTGTCGAAGGGGTGAGACCTACCGCAAGGCAGATCGTATCACATTTGATATCTTCCTCGGTATCTGGAATAGGTTTCCATTGTGCATCAAGTTCGATGATCACTGCTCCTTCGACCTTCTCGTCTCCATACACTTCCTTAATGGAATGTGATGTTTGAATCGGAACGCCACATCGTCGTAGCTTTGCAGCATGCACATGGTATCCCCCTATGGTGGGGGCTGCCTCGACGACACGGTCAACCTTGATGCCCGCCTGTAACAGCTGATACGCAACAATGAGACCGACGTTGCCAGCGCCAACCATGAGCACCCGATCACCTGGTTTCACTCCATAGACATTCATGAGTGTTTGGACGGCGCCAGCGCCGTACACCCCTGGCAAATCGTTGCCGGGAAAAAGGAGCATATTCTCCATAGCACCAGCTGCGACAATTACAGCATCGCACAGCACCTCATACAGGATGTTTCGGTACTCGCAGCGTTGGACAACACCAAATCTGAATTTTTTCGCACTTTCATAGCAGCCGATGACCGTGGCATCGGTCATCACCTTGGCTTTCTTCTGTTCCTCGAGGCTGCGTAGCTGTTGTTCCAGTTCCTTTGCGATGTGGATGCCCCTGGTTCCGGCGCGCTCCTGCTTAGATCCGAAGAACTTGTGGGTCTGTTTGACAAGCTGGCCGCCAACCATTTGATTCTCATCGACGAGCAGGACGGATGCGCCATGATTCGCGCTTTCAATTGCGGCGCAGAGCCCTGCAGGTCCTGCACCGACAATGAGCACGTTGACTGTCATCGTTTTTTTTGGTTCCCAAGGAAACGTCGCATTAGGAAGGTCTGGAAGCTTATCTTGTATGTCCACAGAAATACCTTCCTTGAGTGGTGCGATGCAGGTGCGGACATTCGGGATGCCGTTGACCCTCATGAGGCAGGAGGAACATTTCCCGATACCGCAGAAAAAACCACGAGGGCTATCGTACTTCAGGCTTTTTGTTAACGTCCTTACACCGGCCGCATGCAGTGCGGAAGCGATGGTGTCCCCTTCCTCTCCTTGAAGTTCCTTTTTATTATATCGAAATTTGAGTTTCTTTCGTTTTGGAAAATCAATGACAGGATGCTCTCGTATGCGCACGGTGCTGCCCTCAAACCCTGGAATGCACACCCCTATAAAAGCGTTGCTTCAGGGCGAAAAATTCCCTAGCTGATTTGGACGTCCCTGATGAGGTGATGCCGCTGCGCAAGCTTGCGGATCATGTTGATGTTCTTGCCGTTTTTCCCGATGAGCTTTGATTTGTCGCGAGGGTTCACGTCGATTTTCACTACGCTTGCTTTGCCGTCCTCTTCGACCGTCACCTTGGAGACCTCATACGGCTTGCACAAATTTTTCACGAACTTAGCCTTGTCCTCGTCGAACTCCACGAACTTCACGCTCTTCTTAAAAAGGGTACGGAGCTTCTCGAGGTTCTTGGCTTTGCTACCGATCGCAATCCCTAGATGCCCCTTCTCGACGACGAACACGACACGGTCGTCCTCGACCACGCAGTCTCGGATGCTCGCCCCCGTGTACTTCGAGGCGAGGTTGATGTACTGGACAGTTTCATTCGAAAGGATGATCTCTGCCATGGTCCGCTATTTCCTTCTCTGCACCAGCTGCATGATGTTGGAGTCCCCTTCTTTGAGGACCGCAAACGCAGAGATCGGATAGTTCTTCCCGCAGGTGTACCCGAGATCAACCCCGGTCGCAGTGTAGTTGTACAAGGGCACCTTATGTTCCTTGGCTAAGGAGGCTATCGTGTCCGCGTAGGGGCAGTTGTTCGCGACGACCACGAGCTTCGCGTCCCCCTTCTGTACCGCTGCCTTCGTCTGTTTCTCACCGATGATGATGGTTCCTTTCTTGGAGACATCTTTGAGTGCTTTTATTACGTCTATCATGTTATTTTCCCTTCTGTTTTGCTTTCTTCGGATGCATGACCAGCTCAATAGCGCCTGTGCCGAGGTTCACCGGCTGGCCGACGATGATGTTCTCTGCGACGCCGTTGAGGGTGTCTGATTCCCCGCGCTGGCTTGCGAGAAGCAGATGGTTGACCGTGATTTCGAACGCTGCCCGGGAGAGTACTGAGCTCTTCTCCCCGCTCACCCCGTGCCGTCCGATAGCGCGGACCGTCCCGTCCGCGGTCATGACGTCCGCGACCAGCATGATGTGCCGCATGTCGACGTTGAGCCCCTGCTCGGAGAGGGTGGAGTACGCCTCCTGGATGATCATGTTGCGTGCTGCCTCAATGCCGAGTTCCCGTGCAATCGCATGGATGTCGTTGGTCGTGGTTCGGTAGGGGTCGACCCCTTCGATGTCCAGGACCTCCTTGAGGTTGCTACCCTCGCTGTAGACCACGTACCCCTCATTCGGCTCTTTCCTGATGATGACCCGTTTGATACCGTCGATGCCTTTGATCTTGAGGTTCTTAAGGGTTTCGCTCATGTTCTGCAGCGCCTTATAGCCTGGCTCGTCCAAGGTTATCTTGATTGCATCTTTCTCTATCTTCGCAGTGAGTTTCTTGAGGGTCTGTACGCGCTCAAGGAGATCCTCGAGGGTGATGCCCTTCTTCTCCATGGTCTTCTTGTTGGGCTTGATGCGGATGACGACATTGGCAAGGTCCATCTCGATGTCCGCGACCCCAGTGAGCCGTGTGATCTCGATCTTGTTCGCGATCTCTTTGGCAAGGTCAGGGTTCACCCTGTACTCGTCACGGAGGTAGATGTTCATCATCGGTGTGGAAGGAGTCGAGCGGGCATCCACAATCTCGATGAGCCGCGGAAGTCCGAGGGTGACATTGATCTCAGCGACCCCTGCGTAGTGGAATGTCCTCATGGTCATTTGAGTTCCTGGCTCCCCGATGCTTTGCGCACCGACCATGCCGCAGGCCTCGGTCGGGTCGATCTGGTTTTTTGTGTAATCCTCAAGGGCTTTCTCGATGATCTGTTTCACCTTCGACTCGAGTTTCTTGTCTTTTTGGACCCGTTCGATGATACCGTCGATGATGGAGACAGGGAGAAACCGATCCTTCAAATATTTGCTGATTTCGGAGCGGACTGCCTTGAACTCCTTGGATTCCTCCTCCGCTTTTTTCGGGGGCGGCAGGAAGGTTCGCTCCGGCTCTTTTTTTTCGACTTTCTTTGCGGTCTCCGCGGTTTTTAGTGAAGGAGGTTGAACGGCTTTCGATCCCTTGGCTCCTTTCTTCCCTGGAGTCGGTTTCTTGGTAGCACTCTTCAAGACCGGTGGTTTTGCGGGTTTTTTCTGTTGGATCATTTGTGCCTTTGTTTTTGTTATCTTCACCGGTTTTTTGATTGTCGGTTTCACTTTTTTTACTGGGGGTTTCTTCTTGGGAGATGGTGGAACCATAATTCTACCCCTCCTGTTTTATATCATATATGATACGGTCTATATCCACGGCTTTCCCCCCGACACTGCGTGCAGGGTCAATGCCGTCCTCGCCATAGATGAACTGTATGATCTCGCCACCGGTGTGACGCACGGTCCCATCGTTATCGACCTTAAGGTCCTCGAGGGCGTTCACGAGACGCCGTTGCATGTACCCTGAACGTGACGTGCGAACCGCGGTGTCCACGAGACCTTCACGACCTCCCATAGAATGGAAGAAATACTCGGTGGGATTCAGCCCGCTCTTGTAACTGTTCGCTACAAACCCCTTCGCGCTCGCACCCAGGTCCCCTTTCTTGAAATGCGGCAGCGTCCTGTACTTATACCCGCGCGAGATACGCTCACCACGGACCGCCTGCTGCCCGACGCATCCTGACATCTGCGACAGGTTCAACATCGAGCCACGTGCCCCAGATTTCGCCATGATGACCGCACTGTTGTTCAGCCCGAGGTACTTACTCGCAATTTCACCAGCCATATCACGAGCCCGCCCGGTGACCCGCATGATCTCCATCTCCAGGGTCTCCTCGAGGCTTCGTCCAGGTAACGACTCAAGTTCCCCATGCTCATACGCGGTGACCAAGGTGTTAATCTTATGTTGCGCTTTCTGCAGACCTTCCTCGATCTGGCGTTTCGCCTCCATAGGGATATCCTCGTCGTCGATGCTCGTCGTAAACCCGATGATGGTCACCACCGCGATTCCGAGTCGTGTGACGTCGTCGATGAACTGCCGGCCGACAGTGGTTCCATGATCGCGGATGATGCGCTCAATGATACGACCCTTGAACGAACCGATGCTGTTCTCATCGACGATCCCCTGTTTGAGCTTCCCGTTCTTGATGATGACGTACGCGCCATGGGGACAATCAGCCCCCTGGCACGTCTCACAATGGAAACAGGCCTTCGCCTTATATTCAAGGCTCAGGTCCTTTGGTAAGAGAACACTGAAGATATCTCTCCCGTACACCACCTCCTCGCCTTGAGCTTCATGGACCTCGGGGAACTTCCCATGGTGCTTGAATGCAGACAGGATCTGTGACGTCTTTTCTTTCGAAAACGTCTTATCATTATAGGTGAGTAGGAAACAGCCTGAGATATGGTCATGCAGCCCGCCGATGATGATGCCGCCGAATCTCGGGGAGAGGATGTTCTCCTGGACTTTCATGAGTATCTCAGCCTCGGCCTTTGCCTCCTCACCCTGCAAGAGATGCAGGTTCATCTCATCGCCATCGAAATCAGCGTTGTATGGGGGACACACAGACAGGTTGAAACGGAATGACCGATTCGGCACCACCTTCACTCGGTGCGCCATCATGGACATCCGGTGCAACGACGGCTGACGGTTGAACAACGCGATGTCGTTGTCCATGAGCTGCCGCTCGATAATGAAGCCCACTTCGAGCTTCTCGGCGATGTCATCTGCATTCTTCTCGGTGACCTTGATCCGCTGCTCGATACCCTCCCGGAACCGCTTCACATAGTTCACATGAGGGATGTAATCTTCCCCTGGTTTCTCGCCCTTCGAAGTGTCCTTGATGAGCTGCTTGCACCACTCAAGGTTCTGCACGGTCACATGGACAGGGATCGTAAGCTCCCGAGCAATCTCAATCGGTACCCCAATCTCGTTGATGCTCAGGTTCGGGTCAGGGGAAATCACGGTACGAGCGGAGAAGTTTACCCGCTTCCCGGACAGATTACTACGGAACCTGCCCTCCTTCCCTTTGAGCCGCTGCGCGAGCGTCTTGAGTGGTCTCCCTGACCGGTGCCTCGCTGGTGGGATTCCCGAGGTCTGATTATCAAGGTACGTGGTCACATGATACTGCAAAAGCTCCCAGAGGTCCTCCACGATGAGCTGCGGAGCGCCTGCGTCACGATTCTCCTGGAGTCGCTGATTGATCCTGATGACATCCACCAGCTTATGGGTGAGGTCGTCCTCAGAGCGTTCCCCGGACTCAAGCGTCACCGACGGTCGTACCGTCACCGGCGGTACAGGGAGGACCGTGAGCACCATCCACTCCGGACGCGCTGAATGAACATTGATATCTAACAAGGGAAGGTCTTCGTCAGGAATCTTCTCGAGCCATTCCCGGATCTCCGTCGGGGTGAGCTTCTTGCCGTTCTCCCGGAATGAGGTTGGCTTGTCGAGGTCGATCTTCCCGGTGACGTTCCCGCAGCGTGGACACGCCTCGGTCTTCACCGCATCGGCGATGATGCTTTTAAACAGGTACGCGTTATCCCGCCCTTCCTCGCTGTTCTTCTCGATGGTCTTACGCTGCTCCTCGAGTTGTTTCTCCGGGAGCAGGATGCGACCGCACCTGCGGCACGTCGCCCGCAGGCAGTTCCTGATGGTTTTCACAAATCCGACGTGAATCACAGGCATCGCAAGATCGATATGACCGAAATGGCCAGGGCATTTGTCCTTGCCGACCTTCAATCCGCAGGTCTTGCACCGGAGCCCAGGCTCAATCACGCTGAGCCGTTGGTCCATGAGCCCCATCGTGATCGGGAAACCGTCATCATCGTACGTGTCCGCGGTGATGACCTTCGTCGCGCTCATCTTGCGGATTTCGTTTGGTGAAAGCACCGCGAATTCCAAAGCCCCAATCTTCTTCGTGATACTTCGTGGTCCTGCCATAGTCTCGTCCCCCTACACCAGTGACTCCAGTTTGATTCGTGGTACAACCACAAGTGATTTCAGTTCGTCGATCAACAGTTTAAACGCATAGCTCATCTCGACCGGATGGATGTCTGCCTTGTCCCCGCAGATGCTGCAGTGCAGCCGTCCGTGACGGTCGATCATCGCGATGTGACCGCACGTGTTGCACACGTATTTCATGGTGATGTCTGATTCGTCAAGCAAGCGGTCCTTGATGACCATGGAAGCGCCATGGCCGATGAGGCAGTCACGCTCCATCTCTCCGAACCGCAATCCACCCTCTCGGGCTCGTCCTTCGGTCGGCTGCCTCGTGAGGATCTGTACGGGTCCACGGGACCGCGCATGGATCTTTCCCGCAACCATATGGTGCAGCTTCTGATAGTAGATACAACCGACGAAGATGTCGTACTCCAAGGGTCTGCCGGTGAGCCCGTCGAAGAAAGTCTCCTTACCGTTGTGCTTGAACCCGTTCGTCACGAGCGCGTCGCGCAGCTTCTCTTCAAGCTCCCCGCTGAATGCGGTGCCGTCCACGATCCTGCTTTCCAAGGATCCGACCTTACCACCGATCATCTCGAGCACATGCGCGACCGTCATCCTCGACGGGATCGCATGCGGATTGATGATGAGGTCTGGTGAGATACCGTCCTCAGTGAATGGCATGTTCTCTAAAGGTACGACGTATCCAATAACTCCTTTTTGACCATGCTTGGAGGCGAACTTGTCCCCGAGTTCCGGGACGCGTTGCTCCCTGACCTTGATTTTCACCATCCGTGAGCCGTTCACGGACTCGGAGAGCATTACCTTGTCCACAATGCCACCCTCGCCATGCTGTACGGTGACCGAGGTCTCCCGACGTTTCTGGGGGGTGAGGAAGTCTGTTGGTTCCTCAAGGAAACGCGGCGGGGAAGTTTTTCCGATGAGCACGTCGCCGCCGTTCACGCTGCTCTCCGGTGATATCAGCCCGTCCTCGCCAAGGCTGTTGTACGCATCCTCGCTACGCACACCACGACAGTCAGGGTTTGGGATCTCGAAATGATCCTCCTGGCCACCCGGGTACCGTTTCTCCTCGCTACTGTACGTGCGGATGAAGGTGCTGCGACCCAAGCCCCGCTCGATTGCGGACTTGCTCATGATCAAGGCATCCTCCATGTTGTAGCCCTGGAAGGAGGCGACCGCGACGATGAAGTTCTGGCCAGCGGGCCGCTCTCTGAACTTGATATAGTGAATCGGATGGGTCTGCACCAGTGGCATCTGCGGGTAATGAAGGAGATGCCCGCGGGTGTCCGGTCTGATCCGGTAGTTAGATGCCCCGAACCCGAGGGACTGTTTCCCCATGCCCGCGCCCATGGTGATCCTCGGGGAGGAGTTATGTTCCGGGTACGGTACGAGGGACGCACCGATCCCTAGGATACACATCGGGTCAAGCTCCATATGGGTGTGGTCCGGTGTCACATCCTCCTCGCGTAGAGCGATGAGGGCGTTTTCCTCCTCCTCGGCGTCGATGTACTCGACGATTCCGTCGTTGATCAAGTCAGTCCATTTCTTTTTGCCCTCCTTGAGCTCCTGGAGGTATTTTTGGTTTAGCATCGGTTTACCGTTCTCAATCACAAGGAGTGGTCGACGTAGCCTGCCGCAGTCGCAGTTGACGATGACATCGTTGCCTTCGATATCGTACATGACATTGATCTCGTTGCTCAGCATCCCTTTCCGGCGTCGCTCACGCAGTTTCTTAACGAGGTCCGCGCCGTTCGCGTGCATCCCAATGAGGTCTCCATTGAGGTACACCCGGGCGCCGACAACATGCTTGGTCAGTTCCTTGATGCCAAGCTCACGCAGGGTTGCCTCGACTTCCTTCTCCTCGAAACCCTCTGAGATTTCCACCGTGAGAGCGAGGTTCTTGACGAGCCCGCAGTTCGGCCCCTCCGGCGTTTCATTAGGACAGAGCCGCCCCCACTGGGTGGAGTGCAAATCTCGGGCCTCGAAATGCGGCTGGGATCGTGTCAAAGGCGAGGTGACCCGTCGCAGGTGGCTGAGCACCGCGAGGTTGCTTGTACGGTCCAAGAGCTGAGAAACCCCAGCACGCCCACCGACCCAGTTGCCAGTAGCGAGCGCATGATGGATCCGCTGGGAGAGCACATCGGAACGCAGTGACGATCCTATCTTGATTTCCTTACCCTTCGCATTGATTCGTTCAATCTGATACTTCAAGTCTTTACACAAGGCAGTGAACGCGACCCGGAACAGGTCCTCCATGAGGTCACCGGCAAGCTTGAGCCGCTTGTTCGCGTAATGATCCTTGTCGTCTTGCTCCCGTTTCCCGAGTGCAAGCTCGAGCACCGCCATGCCCATTCGGGCCATGAAGATGGCCTTGGTGAGCCTGTCCTCAGGGTCGTTGCCCAGGTGTGCGAGCAGATGCCGGTCCATGATGGTCTCGACCCGCTTCACCCGGTACTCTTTGGCCTGGCCGCCCGCGAATTTCTTCCCAAGGTACGCGATGGCTTCTTCCTTGGTGGTGATGGAGTACTCCTTAGCGCATTCCTCGATGTTCGCAAGCACATACGGCTCCATCTTCGGCTCGACACAGATGACATCGACAATCTCTTTGTCGTTCTCCATCCCGAGCGCACGTAAAAGTACAATGAGTGGGATCTGCCCGTAGGTGGTCGGAAGACTCACCATAAGCATGCCGTCTTTACGCTTCTCGACGACCGTCAGAGCTCGGTACCCTTCACGCTGGGAGAAGACCTTTGCGACCTCCACATCGGTGCCGTACCTGCTGGACCGCTCAACCAACACCCGGTTTGGTGCGAGATCCTCGACAGTGATGAGCACCCGTTCTGTCCCATTGCTAATAAAATACCCACCGGGGTCAAGCGGATCCTCCTGCATCTGTTGCAGCTCCCGCTGGTAATCATCATCAGCAAGCGGCCGATCCAGCCGCTCCTCTAAAACTTTCCGTGAAATGTTACATCGCATGGACTTGACCATGATCGGTAGCTCACCGATGCGGACTGTCTCAGGTTCGTATTCCACCTCGTTCTTCACCGGGATGAATTCAAGCTCAATCGGTGCCTCATAGGTGAGGTCACGCAGCCGCGCCTCCATGGGTGTCAAAGGCCGCTCGGTGCCGTCAGCCTCTTTCACCTGGGGAAGCCCGACCTTGATCTTGCCGAACTTGATCTTGTAGCCCTCGATCTCCGGGTAGATGAACCCTTTCTTCATGCCTTCTTCTTCTTGCCCGATGATGGTGCTATCCACAATGCGTTGCAGACGGTGCGCGAGAAAATCATCGTACGAGGCAATCTGATGATTCACGATACTACGTTCTCGATAAAATGCATCAACTAACTCTCTCATAACAACTCCTCATTTACCCCTTTTCTTACATTTCTTCGCTCGAGATACTGAACTCCTCAGACGGTTCAGTGAACGAAAAACTCTCAACGGTATCACTCTCAATGACTAACCGGTACGCGATTGTTTTTTTTGCGGTCCGGCTGTCACGATGAATCTTGATGATTTGCCCAGGTTTGGCACCGATGGAAAGCGCCGCGGGATCGGTCGCAAGGATCCTGGGTAGCTGATCAGGTCTTATACTGTACTTCTCCAGGATCTCTTTTTTCTCTTTCTCAGATAAAATGGTATGGTCAGGAACCAGCTTATGACCAAGGATATCGTAATACTTTTTTGGTGGGACTGCGATACTGCATTCCTCCTGGGTGTGCGTTCCTTTAAGGAAAGGCGGGCCTGAAGGGATTCGAACCCTTGGCCACCTGGTTAAAAGCCAGATGCTCTACCTAGCTGAGCTACGGGCCCAAGATGGGTCGCGAAACCACTGATTTTATATACTCTACTCTATATCTAGTAATGTTGGAACGGCTTACCCGTAATATTACTTCCCCTATAAATATTTTTACATACAGTATAGCAGTTTTCCTCAAAGTAAATTGTGAGCAAAAGTTTTAATGAATCAAGAAAATACGTCACATCCATGAAGATCAACGAGATTTTTTACTCGCTGCAGGGCGAAGGTTCGCTCGCCGGACTGCCCACGGTGTTCATCAGAACCACAGGCTGCAACTTGCGTTGCTCCTATTGTGACACCACCTACGCGTACGAGGAGGGACATGATCTCCCTGTCGACCAGATTCTCCGCATCCTTAAGTCCTATAATTGTTCATCGGTCTGCATCACCGGTGGAGAACCGCTCCTCCAAAAGGATTTAAAAGCTCTCCTGACGATCTTACTACGAAAGCGCTACACGATCTGCATCGAAACGAACGGGAGCAAATCCATCACACCACTCTTAGGAAAAAAGAACGTGACGATCTCCCTGGACATTAAATGCCCGTCCTCCGGGATGCACCAGCAAATGGACTTACGCAACATAAACGCACTGTCAACACACGACCAGCTGAAGTTCATCATCAAACGAAAAGAGGATTACGAGTACGCGAAACACATCATCAAGACCTATCAACCCCGCTGCATAATCTTTTTCCAACCGGTCTGGGGTACCGACCCGCGAAAGCTTTCGACCTGGATCCTGCATGACAGACTTCCCGTACGGCTCGGACTGCAGCTCCATAAGATACTTTGGGGTGAAAAAAAGGGCGTGTAATCGTTGCGTCCGTTACCTCTTTTCCTCTAGATTTTTTCTCTGAACACAAACTATTTACATCAAAAGCGTATTCATGCTTGAACTTAAGGGAGAACCTGATTAGTTTACGAAGAAAACAGAGGTGAAGTAGAACATGCAACCATCAAATATGGCGTATGATAGAGCGATCACTGTGTTTTCACCGGATGGGCGGTTATTCCAGGTAGAGTACGCCCGAGAAGCGGTGAAACGCGGGACCACGACGGTCGGTGTGAAATGTAAAGACGGCGTGATCCTCATTGTCGACAAGCGTATCACATCACGGTTGATTGAACCAGATTCCATCGAGAAAATCTTTGTGATCGACGATCACATCGGCTGCGCAACCTCAGGACTGGTCGCCGATGCGCGCTCGCTGATTGACAAGGCTCGACTTGACGCCCAGATTAATGAGATCACCTATAATGAGAAAATCCAGGTGCAGACCCTGGTGAAGCGTATCTGTGATTTCAAGCAGACCTACACCCAGTACGGAGGGGTGCGGCCGTTCGGCACCGCGCTGCTCATCGCTGGTGTCGACGAGACTGGCGCACGATTGTTCTCCACGGACCCTTCCGGCGCCCTTATGGAATACAAGGCTGCAAGTGAGGGCGCTGGACGCACCGGTGCTATGGCGTACTTCGAGGAACATTACAAGGATAACATGACCCTTGAGGATGCCATCGACATGGGGGTGAAAGCCCTCCATAAGGGAACCGAGGGGAAGCTGAACCCTGAGGCGATTGAGATTGGCGTGGTGAAGAAAGGCGTGAATTTCCATATCCTGACGCCGGCTGAGACAAAATCATTTGTCAGTAAAGCCCTCGGAGGTAAATAAGAGTGGTTAGTTTAGAAGACGCGGTCATCGCACGGCTACACAAGGGGGCGGATCGCTTCGAGGTTCTCGTGGACCCCCATGAGGCGGAACATATTATGGAAGGCAAGGCCGATAGCATCCTCTCAGCCCTTGCGATTGATGCAGTCTTTAGCGACTCGAAGAAAGGGACGCATGCGTCCACCGAATCCCTACAGAAGCATTTCAACACCACGGACATCACAGTTATTGCAAAGGAGATTATCCAGAAAGGGGAGATCCAGCTCACCACCGAACAACGCCACGAGATGGTGGAGCAAAAGAAAAAACGAATTGTTGATCTCATCGTGCGAAATTCGATGGACCCGAAGACCAAGATGCCGCATCCGCGAACCCGCATTGAGCTTGCTATGAACGAAGCAAAGGTGCATATCGACCCGTTCAAATCCGTGAACCAGCAAATGAAAACCGTGCTTGATGCGCTCCGGCCGATCATTCCTATTTCCATGGAACAGGCACGGGTGTCTGTCAAAATCCCTCCTGAATTTGTAGGAAAAGCGTACGGTGCGGTCCGCAGTTATGGAACGCTCGAACGTGAGGATTGGCAGTCGGACGGCTCCTGGATTGGGATCGTGAAGCTTCCTGCTGGCATGCAGGCAGATTTCTATGACCGGCTCAACACCCTTACCAAGGGGAACGTGGAGACCCGTGTTTTGAAATAACAGTAGGCGAGGTACAAATTTTATGACCAATGAGGCACGGACAATTGTTATTCCGAGTCAGGTGCTCGGCGAGACAAAAACGATGAAGGCAGGCCGGGGAACGTTCGTAGAGCAAGGAATAATTTACGCGGAGCGGCTCGGGATTCTCAGTATACAAAACAACGTCATCCATGTCCTCCCCCTCAAGGGACGGTACGACCCGGTGGTCGGCGATTTTGTGATCGGGGTTGTCGAGGAGGCTGCCACGTCGAACTGGATGGTGGACATCAACGCCCCGTACCCAGCGCTGCTTCACGTGAATGAGGTTCCCTGGGAGATTGATTTTGCTGACACGGAAAAGTATTTAAACACCGGCGATGCCATACTGGCCAAGGTTCTCTCGGTTGATGAATCGAAGAAACTTCAAATAACCCTCAATGACCGGAACCTTTTCAAAATCAAAGGGGGTCATATCATTGAGGTTGAATCTTCAGTAGTTCCTCGGATCATCGGGAAGAAAGGCTCGATGATTGCGCTCATCAAGAAGTACACCCGGTGCCGTATCTTTGTCGGGCAGAACGGGCGTATCTGGATTGACGGCGATGCGGAAGGCATCGCGCTAGTCCAGCAGGCGATCACCAAAATCGAAAACGAGGCGGTCACGTTCGGTCTCACCGATCGGATCGAGGAGCTCTTGAAAAAAGATGCAAAGGATGTAAGATGATGAAATCAGATATTAAACTCATTAACAGTGAAGGAAAGCGACTAGACGGACGTGGTCCAGAAGACCTGCGCAAGATCAAGATCGAGTCAGGGGTTCTTCATCGGGCTGACGGATCCTGTTACCTGGAATGGGGCGGCAACAAGATATACGCCGCAGTGTATGGTCCTCGTGAGGCATTGCCTCGGCATTGCCAGAACCCTTTACGTGCGATCGTGCAGGCGCGGTACAACATGGCCGCGTTCAGCGTGGAGGACCGGAAACGCCCAGGGCCTGACCGGCGCAGTGTGGAGATCTCGAAGGTAATCTCTGAGGCGCTCGAACGGGTGATCCTCACCGAGCAATTCCCACGGGCGACCGTCGATGTGAACATCGAGGTGCTCGCCGCTGAGGCAGGTACTAGGTGCGCGGGGCTTACCGCTGCTGGTGTCGCTTTGGTGGATGCCGGGATCCCTATGCGGGATATCCCCGTGGCATGCGCAGCCGGAAAAATCGAAGATCAAATCGTCCTTGACCTCGGCAAGCTGGAGGATAACCTCGGCCAGGCGGACCTTCCAATAGCGATTTCACCGCGAACCGGAGAGGTGCTTCTCCTGCAAATGGACGGTCATCTGACCCATGAAGAGTTCAATAAGGCGTTTGATCTGGCCGTGAAAGGCTGCCATCTTGTGTCTGATATTCAAAAGCATGCGATTATGCATAAGTACCAATCAGTGGTCGCCGCGGAGGTGCAAGAATGACGATCACCCCTGCAATCAAGAAGGATTACATCACAAAGCTTGCCGAACAAGGAAAACGTGTCGATGGTCGAACGTTTGATCAATATCGTCCTATAGAAATTGAGACTGATGTAGTAAAGCAAGCGGAAGGGAGCGCGCGAGTGAAGATCGGGAATACCCAGCTCGTTGTTGGTATCAAGATGGGTGTCGGTGAACCATTTCCCGATACACCGGACTGCGGAGTACTCAGCACCGCTGCGGAATTCGTCCCTCTCGCATCCCCTGATTTCGAGTCAGGTCCTCCTCGTGAGGACGCGATTGAGCTTGCTCGTGTCGTGGACCGCGGGGTGCGCGAATCAGAGGTCGTCGATATCAAGAAACTGGTGATGACCCCAGGCGAGAAGGTCTGGTTGGTCTTCATCGACATCCATATCCTTGATTATGACGGGAATTTATTCGATGCTGCCTCCCTAGGAGCCCTCGCTGCCCTCATGACGACAAAGATACCTATTGTTCGACTACTTGGGCCTGGTGGGGGACTTGAAAAAAGTGATCTTGAAGCATGGTATAACACAACCAAAATACAAGACATTTACGACTTATATACCATGCCGGGATTCGATGAACTCATAGCCGGCAACAATAAGGAGATGTTACATAAAGTAAAACCCGTTCCCCTCCCGATGACAGAGCCTCCGATCTCCTGTACCGCGATCAAGATCAACGACTACGTCATGTTCGACGCTAGCCTGGATGAGGAGACGATCGCGGACGTGCGTCTCACGGTCGCGACCGACCATAAGGGCGACCTGCGGGCGATGCAGAAAGGACTTTCCGGCAGCTTCTCCAGAGAAGAGATACAAAAAGTTATTAATGGTGCTCTCGTTAACGGGCAAGAAATACGCAGGCAGTTATACGCGAAAATAGGGAAGTAAACGATGTCGAAACGAACAAAAAAAGTTGGTTCATCCGGTCGATACGCTGAACGTTATGGCGTGAAATCACGAACCATGATCCGCGAAGTCGAAAGCCAGCAGAAGATGCGCCATGCCTGCCCTCGGTGCGGTCAGAAAGCGGTACAACGTACGAGCACCAGCATCTGGGAATGTAAAAAATGTGGCATGATCTTTGCTGGTGGTGCGTATATACCGACGACACCTGCCGGGTCAGTCGCGGAACGAATCCTCAAGGGTCTCCCCGTGGAAGCACCCGCTGAGGAGGAATCCAAGTGACCAGGTACAAGTGCGGGCTTTGTAAGAAAGCGGTCCAGTTCGATGTGAAGAACATCGGGATGCAATGTCCGTACTGCGGCAGCAAGGTGTTTTATAAGGAGCGGCCGACCGTCGCGAAGCGCATCAAAGGCGTATGACGAACCAAGCTTCGTTCTCTTTTCATTTTCCTACTCAAAAGAAAGCATCTATTGTCGTTGCTGCACTGTCACCAGAAATCATACATAAAATACCGAAATCGAACGTCTCAGTGTCTCAGAAGGAAGCAGTCTTGGAGCTTTCGATTGAGGCTGATGATGTTAGCTCACTGCGTGCTGCGTGTAACTCGTTCCTTCGGTGGATTCAGACGGCGATGGCAGTGGAGGAGCTTGTTTAGGGATAAGCTCAATGGTTTCGTTCCTGCCTGGCCCGATCGAAACAAGCTGGATGGGGACATCGACTTCTTTTTCGATGAACTTCAGGTACACCTGCGCCTCTTTCGGTAGATCCTGGAACGAGGTCGCCTTTTGGTCGATCGTGTCCCAGCCTTTGAACTCCTTGTACACAGGTTTGCAGGTCGCGACGTCCTCGATGTTCGCGGGGACGTAGTCGATGCGTTTCCCTTCGAAAGTGTACTGGGTGCAGATGTAAACCATGGACAGCCCGTTGAGCACGTCAAGTTTCGTGATCGCTAGTTTCGTCAGCCCTGAGATGATGGCTGCATGTTTGACGATGACGAGGTCTAGCCAACCGCACCGTCGTGGCCTGCTCGTGGTAGTACCAAACTCATGACCGACCTGCTGAAGATGCTGCCCGGTCTTGTCGAGCAGTTCCGTTGGGAACGGGCCTTCACCGACCCGCGTGGTGTACGCCTTAACGATCCCAATGATTTCGTCGACGCATCTCGGTCCGATGCCGGCGCCGATGGTGCTTCCGCCAGAGATCGTGCTTGAGGAGGTCGTGTACGGATAGGTGCCGAAGTCGACGTCAAGCATCGTGCCCTGGGCCCCTTCTAAGAGGATGTTCTTCTTCTTTTGAATCGCAGCGTTCAGTTCGAGGTGAGTGGTGGTTATGTACTCCTTGAGCCTTTCCCCGTACGCACTGTAAGTTTCAACCATCTCCTTCGCGTCAAGCTTGGTTTTGATGTTATAGATGTCTAGGAGTTTCTGTTTCATGGGTACGATGCGGTTAAGCAGCCTTTGTAGAGTTTCTTTGTTGGTTAGATCAATCGCCCTGATGCCGCTGCGTGCCATCTTATCGCTATAGCAGGGTCCAATACCTCGTTTGGTGGTACCAATCTTCTTATCGCCTAAGGATTCTTCTTCTGCTCCGTCGAGGATCTTGTGGTACGGCATGATGATGTTCGCGCGGTCGCTAATGAGCAGCTTCGGTTTCTTCCCTTTCTCGGTGAGCTCGTCGATCTCCTTTAGCAGAACCTCAGGATCGATCACGACGCCGTTGCCGATAATCCCGGTCTTCCCCTGGATCACCCCAGATGGGACGACATGGAGTTTGTAGACATCCTCCCCGACCTTGATGGTGTGCCCCGCGTTGTTACCGCCTTGGTACCGCACGACGTAGTCAGCGTCCTTTGCGTAGTAATCGACGACCTTCCCCTTGCCTTCATCGCCCCATTGCGTGCCAATCACTTGAGTCACGGTCATGGTTGTTCCTTACCTGGCAATAGTACAGATGTACATAAAGATAATGAATGAAGCTATTGTCCAATCACCGAGACGGTGATCTGCGGTGGTTTCATGAGATGTTTTTTTACGCTGCAATGTTCCGCGGATTTCGCTAAAGCGTTTTTGTACTGCTCTGGGAAGTCCTTTGGGATGTGAATGTCAATCGTGTACTTCTCAACCATGTACGTGGTAGGGTTCCTGTCGATACGGGCAGTGACCTTGATGTCCTTCGTCGGGATCCCTCGTTTCTGGCAGAATGCGATAACATAGTACCCAGTGCAGGTGCCCAGCGACGCGAGGAACAGGCTGAACGGGGTCGGCGCTGAGTTGTCGCCGCCGTCCTCTTCCGGCTGGTCAGTGTGAATCGTAAAACCGAGATACTGTGCATCGACCTTCTGGCCGCCAGGGAAACTAATTTCCATCTCAGTGATTGTCATGAGATCACTCCTCTGTATCGACCATCGCATCACGGATTATCAATTTTTTGAAAGATCTTGCTTTGTGTAATTATCTTTTTGTGACATAGTCCTATGCGTCTATCAGGGATGAAAGATGCACAAGACTAGTCACAAAGAGATAAAGTGGGAGAGGCATAAAGAGGTTAGCATCAACTGGAAACACTATGATGAAAGCAGA
>DATKKD010000016.1:0-7572 GCA_035543435.1 Thermoplasmatota archaeon | reverse complement strand
TCCAGGGCAGTGAAGGAGCAACTTGAGCCGCTCGGCTTCCGCATCAAACAGATACCGGTCGGCCACACGTTCCTCACCCTTGAGGCAAAGCAGGAGCATGCGGTCCTCGGCATCGAATCATCCGGGCACCTCATCCTCCCCGAGTATTTCCTGTTCGATGACGCGCTCGTTGTACCCCTCAAGATCGCCCAGATCCTCGAGGTGATGAAACAGCCACTCAGCGACTTGGTTGCTGGGATACCTATGTATCCGACGAGGAAAGAAGAGATCGACTGCCCTGATGAGATCAAATTCGAGGTCGTCGATACACTGAAGAAGCGTTTATCCTCAGAGTACGAGCACGTGAACACCATGGACGGGGTGCGCGTGGACGTTCCGGAAGGCTGGGTGCTCATCCGCCCGTCAAACACCAGCCCCATCATCAGACTCACCGCAGAGGCACAGGATGAGGCTTGGTTGAATCGATTGCTCACCGAATTCATGAAGCCGACCCTTGAGGCGGTGCAACATGCGAAAGAATCAACGACGCGGTGACTCGTGAAATGACACGACTCTTCGGTACTAATGGCATTCGAGGTGTCGTTAACAAAGACCTGGCGGGAGAGCTTGCTCTAAGGATTGGTGGCTCCTGGGGAACGTATCTTAGAACCATAGTGAAACGACCGAAGGTCGCGATCGGAAATGACGCGCGGCTCTCGAACACTATGTTACGATCCGCGGTCGCCTCTGGATTACTAGGGGCAGGGTGCGACATCATTGATGTTGGTCTTGTCCCTACACCGGCGCTGCAGTACATCGTCAAAATGAAACACTACGACTCTGGGGTAATCATCACTGCTTCGCACAACCCGCCACAGTTCAACGGCATCAAAGGAGTTGCGGCCGACGGGACCGAATTTTCAAAAGAAACCGAAGAGGCAATCGAAGCACGCTACTTCTCAGGAGATTACACTTATGTTCCCTGGGCTGAAGTCGGGACGTACACTACCTGGGACGGCGCCATTGACCTCTACATCCAGGGGATTCTTTCCACGGTCGATGTCGCGCTCATCAAGAAACAACGATTCCATGTGGTCCTTGACTGCGGCAATGGCGCAGGAAGCCTGGTCGCGCCACTCCTGCTTAAACAACTCGGTTGTACGGTCACCCCCTTGTTTTGCACGCCAGACGGGACCTTCCCCGGCCGCAACTCAGAACCGACCCGTGAGAACCTTGCAACGCTCTTGATGACCGTACCAAAGAGAAACGCCCTGCTGGGATTCGCGCAGGACGGCGATGCAGATCGCGCGATTTTCGTCGACGAACACGGAGACTACATTTCAGGTGACCAGTCGCTATCGCTCATTGGGAAATATATCACAAGAGAGAAGACGGAGAGCATCGTCGTCACACCGGTCACCACCTCCACCTGCCTTGAAGACGTCATCAAGGCGAACAAAGGGCGTGTCATCTATACCAAGGTGGGCTCGCCCATCGTCGCCCGTGTGATGATGGCGCAGCACGCGGTGTTCGGAGGCGAGGAGAACGGCGGTCTCATCTTCCCGGAATTGCAGTACTGTCGTGATTCAGCGATGACGTGCGCGAAGCTCCTGGAGATCCTCGCACGGGAGCAGCGGCCACTCTCGGAGCTGGTCGCAGAAATCCCACATTATGAAATGTACAAGATGAAGATGAGGTGTCCGAACGGAAAAAAAGAACAGGTGATGAACGAACTTATCGAGGAAATGAAAGATACAAAGGATGTTCTTCGTATCGACCGGACTGACGGCGTGAAGCTCTTTCTGAAAAAGGGGTGGGTGCTGCTGCGTCCCTCCGGAACAGAACCGATTTTTCGTATCTACGTTGAAACAAAAAACCAGCAGGACACGCAGCGACTGGCAGCGACCTACAAGGACATCGTCGAGCGTCTCATCGCACGCGTGTAAACATCAAAATTTCTCTTCGAGTCAAACAACCTTTCTCTCCTAGGTAAACCTTATAAATAGGAAGAGTATACGCTATCAAACCTTCACAAGAGAAAGGGAAATAGGAAAACATAAATACTAAATTGAAATGTAGACCTTGGAGGTAACATTATGGCTGAAAAACCCCATTTAAACCTAGTAATCATTGGTCACGTCGATCACGGGAAGTCCACCCTCGTCGGGAGAATCCTTCTCGATACCGGACAGTTCCCGGCCCACATGGTAGAGAAGTTCAGAGAAGAGGCGAAAGCGAAAGGGAAAGAAAGCTTCGCGCTCGCATGGATCTTCGATCAGCTGAAAGAGGAGCGGGAACGAGGAGTCACGATCGATGTCGCCCACAAACGGTTTGACACTGACAAGTATTACATTACCATCATCGATGCACCTGGTCACCGGGACTTCGTGAAGAACATGATCACCGGTACCTCGCAGGCTGACGCTGCGATCCTCGTGGTCGCCGCACAGCACGGTATCATGGCGCAGACCAAGGAGCACATGTTCCTTGCAAGGACCCTTGGTGTGAAGCAGATGATTGTTGCGATTAACCAGATGGATGCGACCACACCGCCTTACGATAAGGCACGCTACGAGCAGGTGAAGAACGACGTCCATGCCCTGGCGAAGAGCGTCGGGTACAAGGACGAGCAACTCCAGTTCGTGCCCGTGTCCGCGTTCGAGGGCGACAACATCAAGGACAAGGGGAAGCTCACCTGGTGGACTGGGGACACAATCCTGAAAGCGATCGACAAGTTCACGGTGCCGGAGAAGCCCACAAACCTGCCATTACGTTGGCCTATCCAGGATGTCTATTCCATTAAGGGTGTCGGCACGGTGCCGGTCGGCAAGGTCGAGTGCGGTATCATGAAACCAGGTATGGTGCTCATGTTCAAACCCAGCATGAAACCCGGCGGGGTCTCCGGAGAGGTGAAGACCATCGAGATGCACCATGAGACGATCGACCAGGCGTTACCCGGCGACAACATCGGGGTGAACGTCCGTGGTCTCAACAAGGGAGACATCAAGAGAGGGGATGTCGCAGGACCGACGAATGATCCACCTACGGTCGCAAAATCATTCACCGCACAGATCATGGTCCTCAACCACCCGTCCGTCATCACCAAAGGATACACACCGGTATTCCACTGCTACACAGCACAAGTCGCATGCAGATTCGAAGAAATCCAAAAGAAACTTGACCCGAAAACCGGGCAGGTGAAAGAAGAGAACCCTGACTTCATCAAGACCGGTGACGCGGCGATCGTGAAGATCGTCCCCACACGGCCCATGGTCATCGAGTCCTCCAAGAAGATCCCACAGCTTGGAAGGTTCGCCATCCGGGACATGGGGCAAACGGTCGCAGCAGGCGTCTGCTTAGAGGTTGAGGCGGCAAAGTAAGCCCTCCTCCTCTTTTTCTATTATTTTAGATATAGGGGCAAACCAAAATGCCAGGACAAAAAGCGCGCATATCGCTCACCAGCACCGAATCAACGAAACTTGAGGAGGTGTGTTCGCAGATCAAGATGATTGCGGAGAAAACCGGTGTCGCGCTGCGAGGTCCCGTCCCGTTACCGACGAAACGGCTCCGAGTCCCCTGCAGGAAATCACCTGACGGTGAGGGAACCGAGACCATCGATCATTGGGAGATGCGGATCCACAAACGGCTCATTGATCTTGATGCGAGCGACCGTGCGCTACGCCAGCTCATGAGGATATCGGTTCCTGACGGCGTTCACATCGAAATCGTTCTGAAATCATAATCGAGACAACTCTTTTTTATAAGGATTATCCTATATCCTTGCGCAAGTCACCATCGTGCTGAGGTAGCAAAGCTCGGTTCAACGCGCCGGCCTTGAGAGCCGGTTCCTCGCAAGGGGAGCGGGAGTTCGAATCTCCCCCTCAGCGCTCCCTTCTTTGGGCGTGTGGCCTAGCTCGGATAAGGCACCGGCCTTCTAAGTCGGTAATCGCGGGTTCGAATCCCGCCACGTCCGCTTCTCGTACGATTGGTCGTGATGATCCAAAGAAATTATTCTTATGATGTCTCCCTCAGTATTATATATCAGAACACAAGAACCGAAATGTATCCTTCGATATCCAGCAAAAATATTTTTCGAAGGTTTACAATGATCAGGGTTTTGCACAAGGTCGATCAGTTTTTTTTGTATTTGTTCAATTAGAACTTTGTCCTTTTTCTTCAGTTTTTTCATGGATTTTTCGAATTGAACACTAAATTCAATTAGATCTCCTATGTTATAAGCTCTTTAGATATTCAACAGCTTCTTTTTGAGAGCATTTTTTTACCTTCTTCCCCTGTTGCATATCGTGCTCTATTCTTTGATAACAGAAAAATCTGCGCGTAATGGTCGACTGCCGCTACATCCGCTTTCAATTTCTTTATTAAAAGAATTTCAACACCGTGACTTGGTTGCTCAGTGTCGTGTTATCAAAGTAGGCGACGGTTGTTATCGTGTGCATAAAGAAAGACTTGGTGTTCCAGGACCAGGTATAGGGGGTCTCGGTGTCTACCGCTTGAAGTTTGTTATCTTTGTAGAACTCAACTTTCTGAATCGTACCGACATCGCCGTTGACCTGTGCTTCCACCGTGATCTTCCCGACGATGACCGTGGTGAAGAATTCTCCCTTGTCATTGCTGAAGAGGTACAGATGCTTCTCTAAGGGCGTGGTGATGATGACAGCAGGTTGCGTGTACTGCGAGCCACATGCGACAAAGTCAATGCCGTCTCCCGCCGGGCCTGAGTACCGATCCGCTGAGAAGATGCTCACGGTCGGGTCCCAGTGCTCATGGACGCCGAGACTTGTTGAGAGGTACACTCCGTCATGTTCAGGGTCATAGGTGTTCGGCAATGGCACCGCTGCCTGGTGCAGATAGTTCTGGGATCCTTCGCACGGGTTCGTCCCCTCAGTATAGAGGAAATCGTACATCACCGAATCTATTGCTACCGGGTCCTGCGACAAAAAGATGCTGTTCGTCCAGTCGTTGTTGAACGGGTACATCTGGAACTTCGCGATCGTCTTATGGTCGACCTTGGTTCCGTAGGTGCCGTCCCCGAAGAACAGAATTGTCTTGCCACCGAGCTCCTTGTAGGCGAACAGGTCGACCTGCGGGGCCGCGTTGCCCATGATCATCCCAGAGAGATGGTACGGGTGCACATCAGAAACCGGTTCCATGAAGCTGCCGAAGAAGTTCTTCCCTGAGAGCGTGACACCATAGTTCAACGGGTGCCGTTTCAGCTCAGGCATGTCGATGATGTACTTGGCGCTAACAACCTGCTGCGGAAGCGTCCGGATGGTGCCGTCAGCGAAGTACATCTTCGTGGTGCTTGCGACCACCTGCTCACGGCCGGTTGCTCCGCCAGTCGAGTCAACGTAATGGATCGCATTGAACTCTGGCACGAGCGGGTCAGCTGGATAGGTCACGTAGTACAAACGGTTGTAGAACCAATCCGGGATGGGACGCGAAGCATCATAGATCGTGATGTCATCCTGTGGGACTCCTGCGGCCTGCGTGAGTTGCCGCAAGAGCGCTTTGACCACGTACGGGCTTGCGTCACGGTCGTTGTCCTCCTGTTTATACGGGTCGCCAGAACCGCCCAGGGCGTTGTTGAAGTTCAGTTTGATTGCGATTTTCTCCCCAGGCTGATAGCTGACACTTCCGTTACCATGCTTCTGGTTGAAGTACGAAAAGAGGATCTGCCATGCCTGAGAGCTGTTACTCGTACCAGCGAGCTGCATGATGCCTTGAGCCACCATCTGGTCGAGGACTGATTGATTGTTGTTCTGCTCCTCCCACCAGTATCCTGTCAGGTTCTGTTCTGTCGCATCAGGGTTCCATTCCCAGACGACCCTGCCCGGGTTCGCACCGGTTGGAACGCCCATGGGTTCCTTCGGGATGGGTGTCCAGGCAACCGGGGCTGGTTCGCCTTGGTTGAAGTAGTTGGTTGCAAACACCGCTCCTGTTATGGTGAACAGTACGACAAAACCTGCTAGAAGCATTGGCGTTGTCTTCATGAATTTGGTTTTCGACTTGCGCATCCAGACGATAGCGCCAGTGAGCATGATGCCCCAGAAGGCGATGTAGCCGTACGAGATCGACATCGCGACCTGCTGGCAGGGGTACTGCGCCCGTGAGGGTTTCGGGACTACGCGGACGAGGAACCAGACGATTGCGATGATGCCTGCGACATGGAACCAGATCCCCTTCCAGCTGGTGAGATGCTCCCAAAAACGTGACGTTTTGTGATGCGCGTGATGCTTCATGGTTATCCCCAACTAAAAACAGTAAGCGGGGTCCTATAAAAAGTTTTGCACCTCAGGAAAACAAGAATCACCTTGGCGAATCGAATCCCCTCACGTTCTTTTAGAACCGTCGGCGTACGAACAGTTTCTTGAGCCATGGTAGCTTCGTCGTGCTGCCCGTGATGAGACGGTCTGTTTTGAACACCCAGACGACGATGCTGATCATGATGATGGCAAAGATGCCGACGTACACGATGCCTGCGATCACAAGGGTATAATCATGGAAGAGGAGCAGTCGTGGCGCCATCATCGGATGGGAGAACGGTATCGCGAACGTGAAGATCTTCAGCCCTAGCGGGAGGGTGTCGAAGTCGGCGAAGATGGTGAGAAACATCGGGATGAGCGCAAGCATGGTGATCGGGAAGGTGAGCGTCTGGGCACTCTTGTAGTTCTTCGCGAACGTCCCAAGGAGCATGCAGAGAGAAAGACCCGCGATTAGGGTAACGAACAAGGAGACGCCGATCCAGACGAAATCCATGGACGTGAGCACCAGGCCGTACGCAGCAAGACCAGCGCCACCAGTCGCATTCAGCCCGTTCAAATAGTATCCCATGCCGATCATGTAGATGACCGCAAGCAGCAGGCCGATCAACGCTGCCGCGACGATCTTCCCGGTGACGATGCTCGTCCGTTTCACCGGCAGCGTAAGGAGCGTCTCGAGCGTCTTGTTCTCCTTCTCTAGGGCCATTGAGGTAATGACGATACTTCCTGCCATGATGATGATCATCATCATGATAATGGGGATGAGGAGTGACTGCTGGGAGAGGGTGCTGATGATGACGGTCGGCGACAGTCCGACGAATTCCCGGCCTTTGAAGTACGTGGTCTGGATTGACTGGGTCGGGGTGAGAACGAACGTGGCATTTTTGGTGGAGTTCCCCTTGATGAGGCTGCGTGAGATGTTCGTGTTGATTTGCGAGATGAGGCTCTCGAGGATGCTTGAGGGAATGGTGTCGAACACCCCTGCGCCTTTCATCACCCAGAACACTTCCAGTGTCCCGGGTTCACCATGATTGATGCGTGCCGTGAAGTTCTGTGGGATGACGATGAGGGCGACCCCGTTCTTTTGTTGAACAGTAGTGAGCCCTGTCTGCGTGTCGGAGCTTAAGGTCGCGTTGTAGACCACCTTCGCATGCGTATGCAAGATTGTTGAGGTGATATTGCCGAAGCTGCCGGTATCCTCAGTGATGACGCCGATCATTGGTGGCGCCTGCGCATTTTCCTGAATGCCTTGGATACTGGTGCCCAAAGCGCCGAAAATCAATGCGACAAGGACGATCGGGAGGAAGGTTGC
>DATKKD010000015.1:0-4052 GCA_035543435.1 Thermoplasmatota archaeon | reverse complement strand
CATCATCATCACGATCACCGACTCCACCGGCGCGGAGACCATCACGAAATGCTCCGGCGGCATGGTGACCAAGTCCGCGAAGGACGAAGGCTCACCGTACGTCGCGATGAAGGTCGCACAGAACGCGGCCGAGGCAGCGATTGAGAAAGGCTTCGACAGCGTCAACATCAAGATCCGCGGCAAAGGCGGCAAGAAAGGAGGCACGCCCGGCCGGGGAGCACAGACCGCGATACGATCGCTGGTGCGCGCCGGGCTGAAGATCGGCACCATCGAGGATGTCACACCGCACCCGCATGACGGCACCAAACCGAAAGGCGGCAAACGAGGACGACGGATCTAGGGTGGACCCATGAAAGTCAAAACCGTCGAGCTGAAAGGCAACAAGGGCACTGTGAAGATCGAGGACACGGGCGTGTACTTCGTCAACTCCCTGCGAAGGATCATGCTTGCGGAGCTGCCGAAGCTTGCGATCGATGATGTCATTATCTATGATAATACGAGCCCGTTGTTCGACGAGATGATCGCGCATCGGCTCGGGTTGATCCCGATTCCCACGGACCTGAAGATCCTTTCCTTCCGTAACGGCTGCGCCTGCGGCGGAAAGGGATGCCCGACCTGCACAGTCCGCTACACCCTTTCCAAGGAAGGGGAAGGCGTCGTGTATTCAGGCGATCTCCAACCGGAGCACCCGAGTTTCGCGATCACCGAGACCAAGATACCGATCGTGGAACTCACCAAGGACCAACGGGTGATCCTCGAGGTCGAGGCGGTGCTCGGCTGCGGACGGGACCATGCGAAATGGCAGACGGTCATAGCACCCAGGTATCGTTTCGAGACGAACCTTTCCTTCGACAAAAAAAGGCTTAATGATGTGAAGGCAGTGGTCAAGACCCTGCCGGAAGGCCTCGTCGAGTTCAAAGGAGACAAGCTGCACCTCACGGACAGCTCGAAGCTTGCGAAGCTGGAAAGCGAGCTTGAGAAACTCGAGGAGCCGCTCATCCACATCACCAAAGACCCCGCGAAGATCACGTTCTCCTTCGAGACCGACGGCAGCATGAGCGCCAAGGACGCACTCATGGAATCGACCATGATCCTTGAGAAGAAGTACGAGTCGTTCGGGAAACTCCTCAAAGAACTCTAAAACACCTGTCGGTCTCTTGCTGTAAACATTCGAGGACATCTCGCTGTTATTGTCCCTTCTTTTACAATAAAAGGTTTTAAAAGGCATTTCTCGTTTTCTTATTTGAGGAGACGGGCAAATTATGGTGGTGGGTCCAAAACCGCACAGAAAGAAAGATGAGGTGGATTACCAGAGGGTGCTCGATAAAACTGATCCGTTTGACCAACTCATCATGGAGCTTGGCCGAGGCGGGGTGTTGGATATTAGCGTCGTTCCCATCGAGCAGGAACATCGCGCTGATGAAACATCAGGATATAACAAAAAAGTTCTTCCAATGAAGGGCAAGCACTCGGCGTAAATAATATTAGACATAAAAAAGTAACAGTTCTTTTTTCATAGTGTCGAATATACTAAGACAGCTGTTTCCTATCAGAAAGAGGATTCATCGGGAAAGCAAAGAATAATAACGACATCGTGATTACTCAAAGGCCGTCGGGGCCTGTGGGGTAGCTTGGTATCCTTGTGGCTTCGGGAGCCATCGACTTGCGTTCAAATCGCAACAGGCCCACTTCATAGCAGACCATAGTTGTGTCTGATCTTAGAATAACGCATATCATTTACACAATGAGCGGAGGTGCAAGCTTATGAGAAAAATTACGATACTGCTAATTGGTTTCCTGCTCTGCGGTGTTGGAATGTTCAGTGGATGTCTCCAGAAACCAACCTACGGCGAATCGAACAGATCGAATCCGACAAATGTTGAGATCGTTGGAAGAAGTTCGAGGACCGGGTTCGAAGGCATTGATTATGTCGTCTATATCGATGTCACGGTTCACAACCAGGGTAATGAAAGCAAGGCGACGATCTGGGTCTCACTCGCACAGGGTGGTAATCAGTGGACGAAAAATCAGGAAATCTATTTGAATCGAGGAGAGGCAAGGGATTTGATGTTCACGTTCCATGAAGCAAATTTCTGGTCCCTGTCTGGTTTTACCTATCAAATTTGGGTCGCATGAAATACAACCCTTCACCTTTTTTAAGGCGGGTCTATGCGACATAGATTGCAACGAGGGCGCCAAGGACCACGAGGAACGCACCGAGAAGATAGATGAGTACCGCTTTCGTGGAGGTGTGCTTCCAGCTCTGGATGCTGAAGTGCAGCACAAAATTCGTTCCAATCACCACGATGCCGGCGATCGAGAGAATCGGCACGTAGGAGATCATGAGCTTCGACAGCTCGTTGATCACCGGCGTCAAGAACCCCAGGAACACGGTCGCGCCAAGGAAAATGAAGATCGCCTCCTCCTTCTTGCGGTACTTCCCGCGTGCGATGAACCCGTGCGCGTTGATCGTGTACAAGAAACTTGAGATGAAGGTGACAAAGATACCAGTGAGGACGAGTGCACTTTCCTCGAACAGGAAATCAGCCATCACCACTCCGTATCAAAACGATGTTTTTAAGGATGCTGATGGTCTACAATAAAAAAAAGATACACCTGGTTCGTCAATAGGTTTTCTCATCCAGCTCGTCGCCGACTTTCTCCTCTTCCTGCTCGAACTCCTCGGCAAGGACGTCCTCTTCCGTGAGCGGTTCCTCGTGGCGTGGTCGCACGAAGTACTCCGTGTTGCAGTTCGGGCAGAGGATCTGCTCCTCCGCTGATTTTCGAATCCAACGATGTCCACAGAACGGGCAATTTTCTTTCTTCATATTGTTCCCGTGCTCAACGCCTATTCTCATGCTAGTTTAAATAATTATCCGTCACACGCATCCTCAATGCGAGTGATTTATCAGCAGGAGAACGCCGAAGAGGTAGCCGTCCGTATGCATGGTGAGCCGCCCTGCGTTCTTCGGGGTCGCGGCGACAGCGATGGAGACCGGCCCGAACCCGAACTGAGGCAGCCTTTCATACAGTACGGTTCCCGGGTCCAAGGACGAGATCGTGCTGCCGACGGTCTGGTTGACCGTCCCCAGGATACCGCCCCTCATCGTGATGTTCCAAGCGATGTTGGTGGTGGTTCGGTTCCCGACGTTGCGGAAGCCGATAGACAGCCCGAGAAACCCACCGGAGATTTCCAAAAGCGTCCGTGGCGGGTACTCGACGTAGCAGGCGCCATAGCCGACCTTACAGACGCCATACTCGATCCGCATGTAGCCTTGCTCGCCCCAGCCGGCGCCCCAAGAGTTCCGGAGGAACCAGACCCCATGCGCACCCTGGGTGTCGTCCCAGCCGACGAGCGCCACGCAATGGTTGATGGTCGCATGCGGATCATTCGTGTTGAAGACACCGCCGGTGTACGCGGCGAACGCGCTCGTCACCGCGCAGGACACGGACACAGGCCCGTACGCCATGATCGCCTGCTTGATGGAGTCGACCGGGGGAATGCTTTGAGAGAACCCGATGTAGTGCCAGGAGTCGATGCGGTACGGATGCTGATAGGGTCCGTTGCAGGGCGCATCGGTCGCGGTGTACGGGAAATCCTGCTCGAGGACCGCGCCGGTGCCGTTGTACTTATCCGTCTTCCATTGATGGTAATCATGCGCGTACCAGCCGCCGTTGCATCCCCAGTGGTCCCTGTTGCAGCTTACCAGCCACTGCTCAGAGAGGTCGACGACCTTATGGTCACGGATGAGGATGTTACATTCGAGGGGGGCGACCGTGCCGAACGCCCAGCAGCTACCGCACCCGTCCTGGTCCTTAATCGGGGTGCAGCCGCCCAGCACCCGCCAGTCGAAACGGGTCGGGAGGTACGTCGTGGGCAGACAAGGGTCAAACGATGCGTTCACCCACCAATGATCAGGGACGACCATGCCGCAGAGCTGTGACAGCGACTGGTTGGTCGCTGGGTTCTTGCCGACGGTAAACGTCCAGCCCTCCAGCTTGGCTTGTTGCTGTAACGCCGTGATAGTTGCATCGGTGAGCAGTGGTGCAGC
>DATKKD010000014.1:0-21867 GCA_035543435.1 Thermoplasmatota archaeon | reverse complement strand
ATGATATGAACATCGAGCAGCCCCTCGGTCTCGTACCCGGTCCGCTCCTTGTTCTCCCGCGCGAACTTCTTACCCCATTCATCGAACCAGGCCATGAGCTTGTCTTTCTGTTCATCGGTGCCCTTGAAATGTACGAGCAGGTCGATGTCGCTGGTCGGTCCCGCGCTGCCGTCCTTCGTGCTCCCAATAAGGTACATGGCTTGGATGCCGTAGAGCATCGGATCAACCGCCTGAGCGATCTCCTCGATCTTCTGCGCCCGCCATGTCTGGTGATCCGGTGGTTTAAGATATGCGAGTGCCTCATTCGCCTCGCCGTCCATGACCACCGAGAGCGTCCCCCCAGGAACGATATCGGAGATTTTAATGAGACGAACGACGTCCTCATAGTTTTTACAACCTGGCAGCATGGTCGTCAGCTTGTTCTCCGAATCGAATAGGAGTTTCTCGTTGAACAGGTCCTCGCCCTGATCAGGGTATAACGGGAGATACCGGATGTTCGATTCCACGAGGTCCTGGAAGAAATGTGTTCCGAAAGACAGCTCCGGGATGTACCCTCCTTTTTCCTTCGCGATCTCAAGCATCATGGCTGTGTTGTTGATATCACCATATCGCACAGGGACACCAAGCTTAATGTCTCCTTTGCTGCCCCATCGACCAGGACCCATGAGGATGAACTTACGCTTCGGCAGAATCGTGTTCAGTTCACTGACGATCTTTGCAACCCGTTGCATCTGTTCTCGTTTCGTGAGGTTCGTGTACTCCTCAGGGATGACGTAGACGATGTACTCGATGTTTTCTATCTGTCCGGTGGTCACATATTTTTTTGTAGAAAAAAGCTTCCGGTCCTCAGGGATATCTTTTGGGACTGGCTTTCGTTCGATGTCCCGTGATTGACTTTGCGGGCGACATTGCAGCATGTACAAATGGGTTCCGTCAGAGGCGAACTCGACATCCACAGGCGTCCCTATTTTCTCCTCAAGAATCGAAAGAATTCGTTTGATTTTCTCAAGGAAATCAGTTTTTTCGAACAGGGAGGCAAAGGTGACCACAAGATCAGCTTTTTCAGGGTTGAAAAGGACATTTGGCGGCGTGAGTCTTCCACTCTCATGGACCGATACGACATCAGAAAGCTTCGGGAATTCATCGGCGTATTTCCGGAAAAAGCTCACAGCATCGACCGTCTCAATTGCACCAGTCTCAAGATTAATCACATCCATGAAACGCGGTGAGTATTTGATCCGTTCTTCCACAAGCGGGTTGACCTGAAGGTTCGGTCGTTTCGGCGAAATCAAGATCGGGTAATCATTGCCCATGCGGTCCACTGCTCGGGTTCCAAGCCCGGGGACGATGCGAATCATCCCGTCCTCCCGGCTGATCCGAGGGGACCAACGAAACTCATTTCGGCTGAAGGCGACCCCTGCGAACGACGGCATATAGTACGGACCGACATGGGTGCCGACGACCTCCTGAATAAGGATCCCCATCTCCTCATTGAAGTCAAGGAGCCCGCGCTCCCGACGATACTCGATGGGATCAGGGCTGAACGTCGATGCGTACACCTCCGCAATCGCACTCATAAGTGAACGAAGACACTCCTCCTCGGTTCCGATATTAGGGACGAACAAACTTTTGTATTTCCCTGAAAACGCGTACCCGAAGTTATCCTCAAGGAGACTCGAGGAGCGTACGATGATCGGGCGGTCTTTGAAATCCCGGATGACATGCCGGAGCTCTTCAACAATCTCATACGGAAACGAGGAGTTCTTAAAAATCTGCTCCAAGAATGGTTGTTCCTGACGGATCTCAATGGGATCCAGGTACTTCACATGAGAAACCTCATCGAGATCGTTATAATGGATAAAGGACAAGATGGAATCAGAGGTGAGGTACCAGCTCCGGGGAAATTGGATGTCCTTGAGCATGTCGTCTTTCTTCATTTCTTCCTTAATGATCTTCTCCGCGAGGAGCACTCCTGAGGACTTGCCCCCGAGCTTCCCGGTTCCTTGCGCGGGACCAGCGACATGCTCGAGCAAATGATCAAAATCAGCGACATCAAAGAACATTTTTGCAACATTCACGTACTCAAGGCGCTCCGTGAAAAACCGTCTGATAAGCGCGGTTTTGATGCTCATCTGGTCCTCGGGTGATATCGAGGTTTCAGCATCAGGTTGATCGAAGAATCTGCTCAGCTCCGCAGCGATTTCCACTAGCGGAATCCCTGTTTTTTGTGATTGAAGGAGCAGCGGACGAGCTTTATCCTGCTTCATCCAATTCGCGAATAAATTCGAAATAACCTCGGAAGGGATGCTCTCTTTTGCGATCTCAAACACCTGTTTTTGAATGGTCACCAGCGCATCGAGGTCCTGGCGCTGGTTCGGCATGTTCACGCTATGCCAGTCAACCGCGCTTGAGTCACTATCCATCGCCGGGGCGATTTTGTTGAGAAGGTTTGTCACTTTTTCGTTTTCTATACGGTACAGATAATAGGTCATCTTTCTGGTGATCCGCAGAAGTGTCCGAGGATCTGTTTTTACCAGGAGATCAAGGATGACTTCCCAATCTTGTTTTTTCTCCGGCACCTTCGCTTTCGTGGATGCCTCTTTCTCCTCGGCTCTCATTATTTTTTGAACGTAATCTAAGCGTCGTCGTTGCTGCTCCAGTTCTTCTTTGATATGCCGCTCTTCAATGAATTTCCCGACAACACTGGCGATACCGTCGATGAGGCGCCGTTCCTCCAGAAGAAACGGTCCTTCGCTCACCTGAGGTTTTTCCTCAAGGTACGCCACCTCAAGGACCCCGATCTTCTTTTCATCGACCACAATGTCACTCGAAAGAGTCCATTGTGTTTTCTTAAAATTCTCAGTGGTAAACTCCTTCTGGCCCTCAATAATAATTCGGACACAGGTACTATCAGGGAACTGCCATGCCGGCGGCATCAGCTCAACAATTCGTTGCAATGCCTCATCAATCGATAGTTTGCTGTCATTGACGATTTTTGTTATCCGGTAAAAACAATTCAACTCTTTGACTCGCTCTTTGAGTTCATGCATCATATTTCCGTTGGTCGCTTCATTGCTTTTTTCATCCATTGTTATCTCCGGTGCCATGTAATTCTATCCCCCTGCTAGCTCACATCATTTAATTAAGTACCGTTATTTATCTTTTTTCCTTTTTGAATCACTGCTCTACCGTGTTTTCCGTCGATTTTCACAATCAGTTCGTATGGTGTTTTCACATGCCGTACCTCTGGTAAGTCTTCGACAACATGCAGGGTATCAAGCCAGTGGTCATCAATGTTACCCGTCCCTGCTTTTGTGATGAGGTATCCGACCTGGGATGAAATGAGATCATGGAAGAAATGGGAGCCCTGAGAAGGATCAATCGATCGCTCCTTGAATGGTGTTTCAATGATAGCCTTTGCACCCGCGATGTCACTCCAGATCACCGGGATGCCGAGCCAGGGGTCTGCAGAGCCCCAACGCCCTGGACCGACCAACAGGTATGGAGTCCCCTCGGCCAACAACTTGCTGTTCAATGCACGCAGATCAAGCACGGTCCTTGCCGAGTTCGTCATGTCAAAGGTCGATTTCACGTACACGATGTGCTGGAGCGGTCCGATGATGCCGTTACCGAGCGCATTCTCACTGTAGCAGACGTCGGTCGCTGGATTGTACCCCTCGATGACGAAATCATGGGTTTTCCCGGGTGGCACCATGCTACGGATCTGAAGGATGACGAGGTCCGTTTTCTCCGCAGCACTCGCGCCGAGGTTCACAGCGAATTCAATCTCGACAGGGTACCCCAAGGCGATCTCACTGATGCGTAGCAACAGGTTGAGCGCTTTTGCTAAGGGCAGCTCCTCGTACTCGATGATCGGAGCGAAATTGATGACGATGGAGCCTTCCTCGGAGACCCCTGGGACCAGGGCGTCGTCCCGGATGAGGTAGGTCGAGGCGAGTTTCTCGAGCATCCCCTGCTCTTTTGCGACCTCCTTGTCAAGGGCGATGAGTGCGGTCTCCTCGTTCTTCCCAACAATCCGGTAGACGGATTTCAGGTTGAGTGCATAAAACGTCCGCTGCGAGTACTTCATGAAATCCTTGGGGGTGCCGAACATCGGGATTGTCGGCTGCGACGGGCAGAAGCAGAACGAACTGCCGCCGTCCACGATCGCTTTCCCTAACCCTAACGCGAGGTACACAATCCCGTCTTCCTGTTTACACCCCCCTGAAGGATAATAGTTATAGGATTTTGCAACACCAGAGATAGCAGGATAAAAGTACTGGCCGTGCTTCTTTCCCACGACCTCCTGGATGATGACCGCCATCTTCTCATCCCCGAGCTTCTTCGGAGTGGATTTGATGTAGGTTCGCGCCTTCTCGAAATACGTGGAGGCGTACACGTATTTAATCGCGTTGCACACCTCCTGGAAGCGAAAATCTGTCTCCCAGGACTCGTTCGGCATGAGGATCGAGTCGTAGATTCCCGCGAAAGGCTGCATCAGGGAATCCTCGAGGATGCCGGATGATCGAACCACGAGCGGCTGGCGTGTCACCCGAATGAAAGCCCGCAGATCCCCAAGCACGGTCGCGGGGAGGTTTGCGGTCATGAATTTTAAAGCGATGCGCTCATCGGGTAAACTGTACAATCGGGGGTCGTTGAGGTTATTCTGCTTCATGAACGCATCGAACACCTCAGTCGAAAGCACGATGGTCCGCGGAATCGCGATTCGGAGGTTCGGGAACATGTCGTCAGAGAGGTACTTCGAAAGGAGTTTCGCAAGAAACGACAGTCCTCGCGCCTTCCCGCCGAGTGCTCCCTTCCCGATCCTGGTAATCTCAAGGTGGGATGCGGTCCTCGTCCGCTCAAAGCTAGTCACCGCAGCCTGCGTGAGGGAATATTTATGCTCCTCGAGCGCATCGATGAAACGCTTGCGAAGGTCCCCGCTGTCGCTATACCCGTCCTCGATGCCATGGATTTTCTGGGCAAGGTCGTATTCCCCGCGTCCTCGAAGCCAGGCTGAGAACGCATAGCGTTTTGCTGTTCCTTGAAGCACGGGTTCTTTTAATAAAAGCACTGCATCCTCAAACTCCTTGAAGGTCTTGATGATTGCGACCTCGCTACCCTGGTCATCTCGGACGATGATTTCTTGCGGACCGAGTGCCTCCTGTAAAAACTCGTGGACAACAAGCTGCAGATTCGAATCGTTTTTCGAAACGAAACGTACAGCATCGGGTAGTTTCATACTAACGGTGAGCGGCTCAGAGGATTGGAGGAGGATTGGAAGCATAGGATTTTCCTGGTGTACGTTCATTGCAAGCTCAAGGCCGACTTGGGCTGTTTTCTTTTTCGTAGGATTCTCCTGGTTATCAGTAATGAGGCAGAGAAGGTTGTGTTTCTGTGTCTCGGCCATTGCTTTCCCTGTGTCGAAATCAGTGGCGTGCAGGACAAACGGCCTGTTTCGCGCCAACAGCATGCGATGCTCTTCGTTCATCGCATCCTGCATGGCTCGCTCAAGGGAACCCCAGAGCTGTTCATAGACGAGCAGGAGATAGGTTGAATACTCCTGGATAGAATCCTCAATAAGTAAGATGCACCTGCGGTGCGCAGCAAGCGACGGGTCGCTGGCGATATTGATGCTGTCCTCGAGCAGTTGCACAATGGTCAGGATGATCTTCCCGTCCCCATTCCAGGTGAAAAACTTCGTGATTGTTCTGTTCAGGTCGCTGTCCCTTAGCTTCACCAGATCAGCGATGTTGTTCCCTAACACGACGATGGGTATCTCCGAGGTCGCCCGTATTTTTTTCGTCAACGCCAATATATCGAACTCTTCGAGGGAATCAAAGAGGATCAACAAATCATACTGGTTTTTTTTGAGCTCCTCGAGGCATTCGATGCCGGTCTCCACATGGGTAATCGAAGGGGCTCCATTCTGCCCGTTCACAATCAGCTGGTCAGAGAAAAGACTCCTTAGGCGACCTTCTTCTTCAAGTTGAAAAAAATGAAAAGAGGAAGAAAGCAAAAGGATGTTACTGATGCGAAACGACCGTGTGTCGCTCGCCTGTCTCCTTTCGATTTCTTGTACGATGGTGGGTGTGATGCCCGTGATGTCCTTTATACATTGGATGATTTTTGTTTCCCTGTCATTGAACCGGATATTCATAGCTCAGACTACACCCAGCCGCGCATCTTGCATGCGTCGGCTACCCTCGAAATCGCAATCATGTACGCGGCGTCGCTCACCCGTATCTTCTTGCGTTTCGCGAGTTCCCAAACCTTGTAGAACGCATCGGTCATCTTGTTGTCAAGTTTCCCGAGGACCTCCTCTTTGGTCCAGTAGTAGTTCATGTTGCTTTGCACTTGCTCGAAATAACTGCAGACGACACCGCCGGCGTTTGCAAGGAAGTCAGGTACGACAGTGACACCTTTTTTCACCAAGACATCCTCAGCGTCCGGTGTCAATGGGCCGTTTGCTCCACAAATGACGACCTTCACACTGGGTTTAATCTGGTTGACGTTTTCCATGGTGATCGAGTTCTCAAGAGCGGCAGGTATAAGGATATCCACGTCATGGCGTAGCCATTCATCACCAGGGTACACCTTGTAACCACGTTTCTCCGCTTCTTTTTTATCGATGGTCCCAAACCGGTCAGTAATCTGCTCGAGTTCCTTCACGTTGACTCCTTTTTGCTTGTAGTAACTGTACGTAGTACTTTCTCCCTGATCCCAGCAGGAAACGGAGACAACAGTCCCGCCGTACTCGGTGTAAAGCTCTGCGGTATAACGGGCGACGTTGCCGAATCCCTGAATAGACGCAGTTGATTTCGTGATATCGATTTTTAATTCTTTAAGCAGTTCACGGAGAATGTAGACCAATGCATACCCAGTTGCCTCGGTGCGACCGAGAGAGCCGCCAAGCTCTACCGGCTTTCCTGTGATGAGACCTGGGTATTGGCCACCGGTGATGGTTTCGTACTCATCCATGATCCAGAGCATATGCTGGCCACTGGTCATCACGTCAGGCGCTGGTACGTCCCGTGTCGGCCCGATATCTCGCGCGATTTGCCTGACCCAACCCCGGCAGAGTTTCTCTTGTTCTCGTTCTGAGAGGTTATGAGGATCACAAATAATTCCGCCTTTACCTCCGCCGAGAGGAATGTCAGCGACCGCGCATTTCCAGGTCATCCACATCGATAGCGCACGGACTGTATCAATGGTTTCCTGGGGGTGGAATCGTATGCCACCTTTGCAGGGACCACGTGCATCGTTGTGCTGCACTCGAAATCCGCGGAACACCTTCATAGTCCCGTCATCCATGCGGATGGGGATCGCGAAACTGTATTCGCGCAACGGGTTACGGAGTAACTCGCGGGTTGGTTCGTCGAGGTTCAACGTATCTGCGATACGATCGAATTGTGATTGTGCCATTTTGAACGGGTTAAACCCTTCTGGTTTTGGTACTTTTGGTGGACCAACTCTTACTTGTTTTAATTCTTGTTTTGCTTGCATACGAAAATCGCCTCTTTTTCGCTCCCCATGTATTGTCCACCCGTATAAATATTTTAGGAATAGCGTTTCCTCTTATAGCAGAAAAATAAGTGGATGGTATATAAAGAAAAAGAAAAAAGGAAGAAGGTTGTATTCCCCTTCTTAAATGAGGCCCTGGTCAATCATCGCGTCCGCAACTTTGACGAACCCTGCGATGTTCGCACCTTTGACGTAGTTCACGAAGTTTCCGTCCTTGCCGTACTTCACGCAGGACTGGTGGATCTGTGTCATGATCCAGTGGAGCTTCTGGTCGACCTCTTCCCGGCTCCAGGACATCCTGCTGCTGTTCTGTGACATCTCAAGGCCGCTGGTGGCGACACCACCGGCGTTCGATGCTTTCCCTGGGGCGTAGAGGATTTTGTTTTCGAGGAAGATCTCGACGCCTTCGGGTGTGGTCGGCATGTTCGCGCCTTCCGAGACAAGGATGCAACCGTTGTCAACGAGCTTCTGTGCATCCTCCTTGCTGATCTCGTTCTGAGTCGCTGAGGGGAACGCGCATTCGCATTTGTAGTGCCAGGGGTTTTTCCCTGCGGCGTATTCCACATGGTATTTGTCCGCGTATTCCTTGATGCGGCCACGCTGCACGTTCTTCAGCTCCATGACGTAGGAAAGCTTCTTCTCGTCGATGCCCGCGGGGTCATAGATGGATCCTGAGGAATCAGACAGCGTCACGACCTTGCCGCCGAGCTGGTTGATCTTCTCGACAGTGTACTGCGCAACATTGCCTGAGCCTGAGACGACGCAGGTCTTCCCTTTGAAGGAGTCACCTTTGGTCTTCAGCATCTCATTGGCGAAGTACACGCACCCGTATCCGGTCGCCTCGGGCCGGATGAGGCTGCCGCCCCAGTTGAGACCCTTGCCGGTGAGCACGCCGGTGAATTCGTTTCTGAGCCGTCGGTACTGCCCGAACATGAACCCGATCTCACGGCCGCCTACGCCGATATCCCCAGCAGGGACGTCCGTGTCTGGTCCGATGTAGCGCTGCAGCTCAGTCATAAACGACTGGCAGAATTTCATGACCTCGTTATCGGTCTTCCCTTTGGGGTCGAAATCAGAGCCCCCTTTGCCACCGCCCATGGGTAGCGTAGTGAGGCTGTTTTTGAAGACCTGTTCGAACGCGAGGAATTTCAGAATGCTGAGGGTGACGCTGGGGTGGAACCGGAGTCCTCCTTTATAGGGGTCGATGGCGCTGTTCATCTCGATACGGTAGCCTCGGTTTATTTGGATTTCTCCCTTGTCGTCCAACCATGGTACGCGGAACATGACGACGCGCTCAGGCTCAACCATGCGTTCAAGGATCTTTGCTTTCTTGTACTTCGGGTTTTTCTGGATGTAGGGCATCAGGCTTTCAACGACTTCTTGGACAGCCTGATGAAACTCTTTCTCCCCCGGGTTCTTTTCCTTCACTTTAGCCATGAATTCTTCGACGGATTTATCCATAAAGTTGCCTCCGGATTTGTTGGTTTCGTATCTTTTTTTCCTTTTAATACTTTCCCTCATTACGCTTAAAAAAAATCGTGGAAATTGTTAATTAGGACGAAATTCTTGTTGTTTTTAGTCCATGTCCTGTAAGCGGAATCACGACACGGTCATCATGGGTAAATCGTATTTTCTTCACGGCTGCGACAGCGACCGCGGACGTGGGCTCGATGTAGTATCCTTTCCGATGCATCATGCGTAACGCCTCAAGGATCTCTTGTTCGTTGACGGCGAGGATCGCTCCTTTGGTCTCCTTCACTGCATGGAGAATTTCCTTGGCTCGTAGGGGGTTTGGTATGGCGATGCCTTCGGCGATCGTCTGCTTCGTCCTCTGACAGGGTTCCATCATACCTTGGTGTTCCCATGCGGAAGCTAGCGGAGCGCAAAGTCCGGCTTGCACTCCGATAATTTTCGGAATGGCACTGATGCGATCATCCTGTTGTAGCTCTGTCAGTCCGAGATAGGTTCCAATTAGAAGCGTTCCGTTCCCTACCGGGACAATGAGAACGTCAGGCGGCTGCCAACAGAGTTGTTCGACGATTTCCAAGACACAGGTTTTCGTCCCATGGAAAAAAAAAGGGTTCCAATAATGGCTCGCGTAGTAGGTTCTTTGTGCTTGATGAAGCGCGCCTTCGGCTGTATCTTCTCGATTGCCTTTGACGAGATGCAGATGCGCTCCGTACCGTTTGATTTGCAGCAGTTTTCCTGGTGAGGTTTTTTCTGGCGCATACACGTGACAGTCCACAGACGCCTTCGCGCAATACGCCGCAATCGCGGCCCCCGCGTTCCCGGAGGAATCCTCGACGACCTTTTGGACGCCGAGCTCCTTGATTTTACTCACCAGCACGGTCGCCCCGCGGTCTTTATACGATCCGCTCGGGAAGAGATGATCTTGTTTCAGCAACACACGGTTCCCAAACAGGTCTTCCTCAACGAGGGGGGTGAATCCTTCCTCGAAAGTGACGATTGAAGTTTTGTCAGTGATGGGGAGAGCTTCGCGGTACCGCCAGAGGGTTGGTTTCCTTTCTTTTATCTTCTTGATAGGGAATCGTGCTGAAAAATCAAGGGTCAGCACCCCGCCACAGTCACAGCGCCATCTTGCTTCAGAGGTCGGGTACTCTGCGTCGCAGGATTCGCACAGCAACCTGCTTTTCATGAGGGTCTTGATTTCTCAGACCCTATGTAAATGTTTGGTCCGCCGTCGACTTGTAGGTGAAGTAAGAGTTTTATATTTTTGAAATTCGATAATGTATTAATATAGAATCATCATACAGAGTACGCCCAGAAGCGGGATTATTTTTACCCTTCCGAATGGAGCGAGGGTGAGGCGCATGAGAGGAGAACGTTCAGTGAAATCGTTGGATAAGGAATCCGTCTTAGCACTCGTCAATGAAGCAAAGGTTCTGTTTGTTCGATTACAGTTTATTGATATCCTCGGAATGCCGAAAAATATCGTTATTCCGGTCAGTGGTCTCGAGTCTGCGCTGGATGAGGGCGTCCCTTTCGATGCCTCATCGATCGCTGGGTACGCGACCATTGAGGAATCCGATAAAATCGCGTTCCCTGACCCGAAAAGCTTTGTGATTCTTCCAGAGATTGTGGAACAGCGGAAGACCGCGAAACTCAACTGCGATGTTTATGAGCCGAATGGGAAACGGTTCGAGGGAGATATCAAATATATCCTGGAGAAGATCGTAGAGAAGGCAAAAAAGCTCGGTTTCGTCTATAACACCGGCCCTGAGTGTGAATTCTTTCTGTTCAAGAAAGACGGTGCAAACTCAACGATGACTCCTCATGACACCGCCGGCTACTTCGACTTATCACATCGTGATCTTGCAGAGGGCGTACGGGCTGACATCTCCCTCGCTCTGGAGCAGGTCGGTATCCAACCGTACACCGCGCATCACGAGTGCGCGGACGGCCAACAGGAAATCAATTTTCATTATGCAGATGCTATCACCACTGCGGACCGCGTGATCACCTTGAAGTACATCACAAAGGTCATTGCGACCAAACACAACCTGCATGCCTCCTTCATGCCCAAGCCGCTCTACGGACAGTGTGGCTCTGGGATGCACACCCATCAATCGCTGTTCACCTTGACCGGTGCCAACGCGTTCTATGATCCATCTGACAAGAATCAGCTCAGCGAGGTCGCGTATCAGTTCATCGCCGGCCTCCTCACCTATATCAAGGAGCTCACCGCGATCCTGAACCAGACCGTGAACTCCTATAAACGGCTGGTCCCTGGGTACGAGGCACCAACCTACATCTCATGGGCGAACCAGAATCGTAGCGCCCTCATCCGGATCCCTTCGAAGCATGGGAAGAGCACCAGGTGCGAGCTGCGAAACCCCGACGTCTCCTGCAATCCGTATCTTGCGTTCTCCGTGATGCTCGCCGCCGGCCTCAAAGGCATCGAGGAGAAACTTGAGGCGCCAGAGCCCGTGGAGAAAAACATCTACGCGTTGTCCGAGGCGGAGCGTCAGAAATACCGTATCGAACAGCTCCCGGAAAGCCTTGGTCATGCGCTGATGATCATGAGCAAAAGCGAGCTGGTCAGAGAGACACTCGGAAATCACGTGTTCGAGAACTTCCTGCACGTGAAGCGCAAGGAATGGGGTGAGTACCAGACGATCGTCACAAAATGGGAGATCGAGAAGTACCTGCCCATCCTGTAATTTTAACCTTCTCGCGCAACTTAATCATTTTTTTTCCTTATCCATGTTAACAAATATTATTAATTAGATGATAGATGTCAGTGTCAAGGTCGTTCACATGCCATTTGAGATGCAGGTGGTGAGCAACACCCCGCTCACCGGGGAAGAGGATTTTGATACCGCCGCAAAGATGTTCTTTGAGCAGATCGGGTACTTGTCGAAAGGATCAGACCCCTCGATCCCATACAAGATCTTCGCGGATTTCTTCCTGCGGCACCCCCTAAAAGCTTGGTTCGTCGACGACATCGCAGCGACGCTGAAGACCTCCCGGCCGACCGTCTATCGGCATCTGAACAAACTCAAAGGCTTCGACATCCTCGAGGAGGTCTCCGTGTTTGATGAGGTGACCAAGCAGCAAAAGAAGGCGTATCGGCTGCGGTACGGGAATTTTCAGAAGGCCTGGAACTTCGTGGAGGCACACATTAAAGTAGCAGTGGAGAATTACGGGAAGACAGTCGAGCACCTCCAGTCACTCTTGGACACGAAACGGAAGTGAAGCCATGGACAAGAAGGAAGAAATCAAACTCATCGAAGGCTCTCGCTACAAGATCATTTCGATTGGCGGGCGGGACAGCTCCCTGGAGACTGAAGGGATCTTCAAGGGGTATATGTCGATCGGGATTGAGGAAGCAGGGATCCTCATCGAGATGGGGGACAGTCATGGTGCTGACAAGGGGAAATTTCGCATCGTCCCTCTCCATGCGATCCTTGCGATTGACATCCTTGATGAGAAGCAACACGAAGAATCAGGGGACGAGCGAGAGTCAGCGCAGTACTACGGATAACCAATCCGGCTTCGAAGGAGAGGATCATGAAGAAGAATTCTTTTACCATCCGACCGGGTACCAGCGACGACCTTGACGCGTTCTTTGAATTGTACTGGATATCCTCCCTCGAACACACGCATTACAGTGGACAGCTCGACAGCCTGAAACCCAAGGAACGCTGCAGGGAGTATATCATCGATCGGCAACGAGGGTTCTTGAATGATCCGAACTGTTTTTTCCTCATCGCTGAACAGGATGGAAAGATTCTTGGGATGGTGACCGGGCATGTCGGTGACCGCGATGAGGCAGCGATCTACGCGATCGAACGCATGGGGTTCATCGATGAAGTGTGCGTAGCCCCCGAGCATCGACAGCATGGGGTCGGAAAACACCTCATCGAAGAGCTCCTCGGAAAACTCTACAGCACCGGGATCAGCTACGTCGGTGTCGGTGTTGCGTTCAAGAACCCAGCGTTTCATTTCTACAAGACACAGGGTTTCACCCCAGAAGGACTCTGGCTCATCCAGGAGAAACGTCAAGCCAAGAAACGAAAAACAAAGCGATAACCTGGATGTATCCTTTGTGTTATGGGAATTCTTTGATATGAGGATAGTACAGGTGTTCGATGAACTCGGCCTGCAGATGTGCCTCTTTATAACTCAACCCTTTTGTCACCATAAGGTCAAGCTCTGCGTACTCATGCGCTAGAATGCTTTTCCTGCGTTCAAAGTCAGCGTAGACGTTTTCCCTGATCCAGATCTCATTCTCAGGGATTTTATAACGTAAGTTAAGGGGAAGCTCGTTTTGCGGCACCAGGCCATGCAGCGCGATGTACTCACCCATCTCTTCGATGCTTTTCACAATGACTTTGAAATACAGCCACGGCTCATGGGTCCAGACCGATTTGATGATCTGCTGGCAGATCGCCTTTTGCACATCAGGTCGATGTTCATCGGCGAGGGAATCCTCTGAACATGCTTGAGGCGAAGGATTCTCTGCGGGTTGTTCTTTGTTTTTTGATACCTCATTTTCATCGCTCATAGTGGTTCTCCAAACATGAGGGATATCAACTTGATAACCCTCATGAGTCGTCATGCTACAAATTTATCGTCGTTGCATCCCGTTCTCGTCATATAGGTATTTCACTTTGATTATATAAAATATATCTAGTATTAAGTTTATAATAACCTAAGTCCTTCTAAAAACATATCCTCTCCCCTTACGATTGCAATCACCGATGACCTCGCAAAAAAGTTAATATTAATAGTGAGAATACAGAAAGAGATGGCAAAATATTCGAGATTGTTGATTCAATCCATGGTTGCCTCTTTTTTGATCACTTTATTATTGATTGAAATTTCTTATCAAAGATTTTGGAATATAAAATCAGGTTTAGCATTGCCCATGGATTTTTGGTACCTATTCCTCTTTGTGAGTTCATTCCTGATTTTTTGTATATTGACGATGATTTTTTATTGTGATATACGAAAGGTGTTGGGAAGGAAATCCTCATAATTAAAAAATCATATGATTGTTTATTTTTCGTTATAGAAGCCTTGGCACGATTTTTCGACCTTGATGAATAATAATTTTTTTTTGGTAATTATATAATAAGAGAAAAACTGAGAGAGTGTCGATAGGATAGATAGAAGATATACTTCCAAATCAAAACTTAACAAAAACACAATATTTATAAAAGAGGATTCACTGTGAATCTGATATACCGAAGAAAACCAGTCCATTAGGGAGAGAGCAACCACATGGAAAAAAAGGAAAAGAAGGAAATCGACACCGAAACCAACATTATCTTCGTGGGAAACAAGCCCCCGATGAACTACGTGACCGCGATCATGGCACTGCTGAACTCAGGCAGCTTCACCGAGGTGGTTCTCAAAGCCCGAGGCAACGCGATCAGCAGGGCAGTCGATGCCGCGGAGATCACCCGCAATCGTTTCATGACCAACATGGAGGTCAAAACAGTCAATATCGGGACCGAGTCGGTCACGAACGAGGACGGAAGGAAATCCAACGTGTCCTCCATCGAAATATGCCTGGCGATGAAAAAAACCGAGAAAGAGTAACTCAGGTTCTTCTTCTATAACGCCAACGTGTTTCTAAGGAAAAAGTACTAAAGAGAGGATGTCATAGCACCGGCAGTATGGAATCAGTTTTTGAAGGCCTTGATCAGCGATTACGAGACTTGCTCACGTCGCAGAACATCCATCATCCTACAGAGCCGCAATGCAAAGCGATCCCAGCGATTCTCACCGGCCGTCATGTCCTGCTCATTGCACCGACCGGTCTTGGGAAAACCGAGGCCGCTCTCCTTCCTATCTTTGACGAATTTCTCACACGGGCTGCTTCGCCCAACGAGAAGGACGACAGAGGAATTTCTATCTTATACATCACTCCCCTTCGAGCCTTAAACCGCGACATGCTCCGGCGCACGTTCGAATGGGGACAGCGCCTGGGTATCCACGTCGCGGTGCGTCACGGAGACACCTCGGAAAGCGAGCGAGCAAAGCAGGCTAAAACGCCGCCGGACATGCTCATCACCACCCCAGAGACACTCCAGATTCTTTTTACCGGAAAGCGCATGCGCAAACACCTCAGCGCTGTACACTGGGTCGTCGTGGATGAGATCCATGAGCTCGCTGGGGATGAACGAGGCGCTCAGCTCGCAGTCGGATTAGAACGACTGTTCGAGATTACAACCCAGGCAGGCCATGCGTTCCAACGCATCGGCCTGTCCGCGACCGTGGGCTTACCGCAGGAGGTAGCACGATTTCTTGGTGGCAAAGTACACGGATCGTTCCGTCAGGTCACGGTGCTGGAAATCGATGTCACAAAACACATCGACATCGGGGTCGAGATGCCGACGGTGCAGCCGCAGGATTATCCAGCTGCTCAGCACCTCTCTATAGAGCCCATGTCCTTCGCCTTGTTGCGTCGATGCAAGGAGCTCATCGATACCCACACCTCCACACTCCTCTTCATCAACACCAGAGACGGCGCAGAGATCCTCGCCTCGCGGTTCCACGTCTGGCATGAGGACATGACCGTCGGCGTACACCACGGCTCGCTCTCCAAGCACGCCCGCATAGAATCAGAGAATGAGTTCAAAAGTGGGAAGCTCAAGGCGCTCATCTGCACCTCCTCGCTTGAGCTTGGCATCGACGTCGGGGACACTGATTTCGTCATCCAGTATAACTCCCCTCGCGAGGTGACCCGCATCGTCCAACGCATCGGACGCTCAGGTCACCGGGTGGGTCGCACTTCCAAGGGAATGATCCTTGCGACGAACCCGGAGGACCTCGCCGAAAGCCTCGTGATCGCGCGACACGCGCTCACCGGCAGCCTTGAACAAATGATGGTACGGCAAAACCCGCTCTCCGTCCTTTCCAACCAGGTCATCTCCCTCGCCCTTGAGTACGGACGCATCCCCATGTCCAAGGCGTATGAAATACTCACCCGTTCCTACCCCTTCCACAGCCTACCCTGGAAGATTTTCGAAGCCTTGGTACTCCAACTGAAAAATCAACGGACCCTCTGGCTTGAGGAGGAACAGGGGGTCGTCTCTCTTGTCAAACGCATGAACTCAAGGCATTATTTCCTCGACAACATCTCGATGATCCCAGACGAAAAAACCTACCCAGTGATCGACATTAGTACCAGGAAATCCATCGGGACCCTCGACGAACGCTTCGTGCTGAGCAGCGGTTTTGAAGGAGAGAAATTCATCCTTCGAGGCAGACCATGGGTAATCGTCAAACGAGAGGAGAACGAACTCCTGGTGTCAGCGATCAAAGAAATAGGGAATGTCCCGTCCTGGGTCGGGGAGGATATCCCGGTGCCGTTTGAGGTCGCGCAAGAAGTCGGCGTCCTTCGACGACTCGCTGCGACACATCAACCTATCTCCCTGTATCCGTCTGATCACGGCAGCCTCCAGAAGTTCATAGACTACATCACCGCTCAACACACGCAAGGGTTCATCGTTCCTGATGATCACACCATCACCTTCGATGTTGAGGAGAAAACGTTTGTCATCAACGCATGTTTCGGAACCAAAGTCAATGAGACGCTCGGTCGGCTTGTCTCCGCGATTCTTGCGCAGTCAATCGGGGAAAGCATCGGCATCAACAGCGACTCGTATCGCATCACCCTCGAACTGCCCGGACGTATCCCGCCTGAGCGCATCAAAGATATCCTTCTGACCACCAAGCCGGACACACTCGAGTACCTCATGAAAACGATCCTGCGGAACTCGACGTACCTCCGCTGGCAGCTGGTGCATGTCGCGCGGAAATTCGGTGCGCTCCGCAAAGATTTCGACTACAAAAACATCGGCATCAAACGCCTCGCAAGTCTCTTTGAGCAGTCGCTCATCTTTGAGGAAGCACTCGACAAGCTCCTCTGGGAGCGCATGGATATCGAGCAGACCGCTACCATCTTAAAAAGGATACAATCCGGTGAAATCACCATCCGGATCCAGGGGCTCTCCCCGATCGCCCTCTCCGGGTTTGAGACCATACGAGGCCTCATGGTACCGCAACGAGCGGACCGCTCGATCCTCATGGCACTCAAGAAACGCCTGGAGGATTCAGACATCACGTTGACCTGCACTAACTGTCATCATTCCTGGAACACGTTTGCTGGTCGGACGCCCAAGCAGCCGAGATGCCCGCGGTGCAGCGCGATTAAAATCGCGGTGCTCCGGCGATATACCAAGGAGACGGCGAAACTGCTTTCCAAAAAACACCGTACTCCTGAGGAGAACAAGGAAGTGAAGCGTTTGCATAAAAACGCAAGCCTTGTCCTCAGCTACGGTCGATTCGCAGTCCTCGCCCTCGTTGCCCGAGGGGTGGGACCGGACACCGCGGCACGGATCCTTGGTCGGTACAACACCTTGGAGCTATCAAAATCAGAGGAGCTTGAGATAAAATTTTTACGTGATATCCTGCAGGCAGAACTGCAGTATGCCAGAACCCGTGGGTTTTGGGACACCTGATCATCGTAGTAAGGTTTATATCAACTATAATTATATTAATTGGTTGGTGAATGAAAATGAAGGGGAAGATATTTTTTGGTAGTATGCTAGCTGTCCTGCTCTTGGTCCTTGTCCCAACAACAGGCGCGATGCAGATTCAGACCGTCGAAAAAGAAACATCATTGTCGCTGCTAACAGCGCAGACGATGAAAACGATGACTCCAGAGGCTCTACGAACGTTTCTCCAAACCCTTGTCAAGAACGACCCTGTGGCATCCGATGAACTCCAAAGCCAGATGAATGAAATGGACACAACAACCATCGCGACCCAAACGAAAACATCCTCCAACACGATGCAAGGGGCTCAGTCGACGAATGACAGCAACCAGACAGTCCTGGAGAAGATTTTTTGGAAGATATACAATTATCGACTGTTACGGTTCTATGTAAGCATTCTTATCTACGCGGTTCATCCAACGAAGTTAACGACCCTGCGGGTGCTAACTTGGGGAATAAAGGTCCTTCGTATCACAGAGCTGGGCGTACTCCTCGGTTTTATTCCGTCGAACCCTCAGCCGCCGGTGCAAATAGAGATAACATTTTCGCAGGACCTAGCCAATAAAACCTTAACAGTCACCTCGGTCTCCCCAGCCACGGTACTTTGGAGCGATATCGATCAAATCGGGTCCGGTCATTGTGATCCACTCCCAACGGGGACCGTCGTAGCAGGGGACCAACTCACCAACTGCACAGGATTCATCATACTACGCTACATACCGTCAGACATCATCCTAGGGTATTTCGAATTCACGTAAAATCATTCATCGTCCCCTAGGACCTCCCATATTTATAGAACTGTACAGTAAGAGCGTTCAGTTAATACAATAGTTATTACTGGAATATTTTTTTACACTCGTGTTCTAGAGTCATGCTGAAATTGCCTTGTTTCTCACCTCATCGATTGATTTGAACGAGACGATGCCTGATGTAATGAGCGCGATGAGAGCGACGGAAAATTCTTTCCATCCCAAGACGCCTCCAGGGAGTTCTTGGTAAATCGCGCTCATGAGCAGGAATGCACCTGCTAGGATCATGAGGAGCAATGCAACAGCACCCGAGAAGAGGCCATTTTCAACGGCCTTGCCTTCCAGGGTCTTTTTGGTCATTGTCGGTTTCCTTGGTCTGAGCGAGAGGATCCATCCGCGGAGGTAGAGCTTGACAGAAAGCCAAGTGGCCACAAGCGCGGTGGAACCTGCAGTGATGAAACCGGAGGCACCGAGGTCCGCGAGTATGAAGAATGGGTTCGAGGAGGCGGAACCGGTCGGTCCCAGATCGATGAGTGCGGTTGCCCCAAAGGTGATGATGGCAGCGATGACACCCGCGGTTAGCGCGTACATCTTCGGTCCTACAACAAAAGGATTATCGTCAGGCCTCGTCTGCTCGGTCCTCCCGACCATCTCCTTGTAAGCATGGATAAAATAGGCGCCAGATTGGCGCCAGTACGCCCCGAACTCCCGAAATGTCCGCATATTGCTGTTCAAAAGCCATCGTTTCGCTGGGTTTTTGGACCATCGTCTTATTCGTTTCACTACGGCCCAGAACCCATAAAATCGAAGATACGCTTTGATCTCAAGCTCGAGAAGCTCCATGCGGGAGAGGTGCGATGTGTGCATCGGTGGTTCACACTCGCAGTACTCGGTGAAATCGAAATCGTCTATGAGATGCTGCCGCTTGGCTGTTTCGTATAGCTCCGTGCCAGGATAAGGGGTGATGACGGTGTATTGTGCGATGTCGATAGGCAGTGAGTTACTGAGTTGAATAAGCGCTTCAACGTCCGCGTAGGTGTCCTCCAAGTTTCCTATGATGTGCCCAGCCCAAATCATCATGCCTTTCTCCTCGAGGAGACGACACGCCCTGGTGATATCCTCCAGCTTTGTTTTCTTCTTCATTTCATCAAGGCTTGTCTGCGATGCGGCTTCGATGCCGATGAAGACCACCCGCAGATTCGCAGCATACATCTTATCAACGACATCCGGGTGGTTCACAATGGAATCGATCCGGGAGAAACAGGAGTAGAGGTGATCGTTCAGCCTCTCTTGGATGATCAAATCACAGATCTGCTCAACCCGTTTCATGTCATCACAGAAGTTATCGTCCACAAAGGCGATGATCTCAGCAGAAGGGTCCATCTGCTTGAGTTCGTCGACGACTTCTCGTGGCGTGCGTTCCCGGTACCCCTGCCAGACCCGGGGGACACAACAGAAGCTACATCTGTAGGGACAGCCTCTCGCTGTGCTGAGAGCGTCGAGTTGTTTGCCCCATGCCATGTATCTACCTCTGTACTTCGAGACTAGATCCCGCCTTGGATGCGGTACATCGCTCAGCTTCGCAGGAGCTCTCTCTATGTTGTGCACGACACGTGTCCCATCCTTATAGCTTATCCCAGCGATACTGCGGAGCAGCTTCCTGTCGGCGATCTCCTTGAACGAGAACTCGCCTTCCCCGCGTACCGTGATGTCCACCTCAGGGCGTTCCACAAGCTGAGGGTCCAGCGATGGATGAACACCGCCAAGGACCGTCACACAGCCTTGTTGCTTCGCCAATCGACACAACGCTAATGCCGAATCAACCGACGGGGTCAGGACCGAGATGCCGACGATAGCAGCACCTTTCATCTTTCTTTTCAGCTCCTCCTCTGTTAACCGGTCCACCTTCAAGTCCAGGATTTCAACCTCGTGCCCTTCGATTACAGCTGCGATTGACATGAGTCCCAGCGGGGGATACCGCATCGCCCAATCAAGAAGAGGAACATCCTTCGGAGGATTGATGAGAAGGATTTTCGACATTGATTCGTACCTGGTCTCCGAGATGTCAGTGGCGGGTTATTAATTTTCGTTTCAACATCGGAACGCTGGCATCCCACGTCCCTTGGAACGTGTCGAAGAATTTTTACCCTGGGGCTTCATACGGCCACCTGATGCAGGAGTACCGGGAGATCATCGAGTCCATTCTTACCAAAAAGATCAGGACCAAAAACGACCTGCATCGAGCCAAGGTCATCCTCTGCCGGAAACATCATTTACCCACGGTCCCTCGCGATAGTGAAATCTTAGCGAGACTCCCCAACGATCTCTTGGAAAACGACACGGCCACGTCACTGCTTCGCAAGAAATCGATGCGGACGATCTCCGGCGTCGCCGTCGTCGCTGCGATGACCGCGCCGGAGCGCTGCCCTCATGGACGGTGCGTCCCCTGCCCGGGCGGTCCAGAGCAGAACACCCCGCAAAGCTACACGGGATACGAGCCGGCTGCAATGCGGGCGAGCTGCAACAACTTTGACCCGTTCCTGCAGGTGAAAAGCAGGATCGATCAGCTCCATGCGATCGGGCATGCGACCGACAAGGTTGACCTGATCATCATGGGCGGGACCCTCACCGCCCGTCTCCCGGAGTACCAGGAATGGTTCGTGAAGCGATGCTATGACGCCTTAAACACGAAACGATCACGGACACTGGCTCAAGCAAAACGGTGCAATGAGCATGCACCGTCCCGGTGTATCGGGTTGACCATTGAGACCAGGCCCGATTGGTTCAGGTTGCAGCACGCCGACCAAGCGCTTTCACTAGGAGCCACCCTGGTCGAACTGGGGGTGCAGACCGTGTATGATGAGATGCTGCATCTCATGGCGCGTGGTCATACCGTAAGTGACTCGATCACGGCGACCCGCATCGCGAAGGATGCGGGCCTCAAGGTGTGTTATCACCTGATGCCTGGGCTTCCCGGTTCCAGCGTACAGCACGACTTGGACAGCTTCAGGACCGTCTTCAAGGATCCCGACTTTAAACCAGATAAAGTGAAGATTTATCCGACCCTTGTCGTCAAGGATACAAAGCTCTATGAGTTGTGGACGGCTGGACAGTATGAGCCGTTGACGACCGAGGCTGCCTCTCGCCTGATCGCTCGCATCAAGCAAGAGATCCCCCCCTGGGTACGGATTCAACGGATTCAACGGGACATCCCTGCACATAAAATCAGCGGTGGCATCAAAAACAGCAACCTCCGGCAGTACGTGGAAAAGGAACTGACGGCCCATGGACACCGGTGTCATTGCATCCGCTGCAGGGAGATCGGGCATCGTTCATTGAAAACCCCCATCGACCTGGATCATCTGCATCTCGATTATTTGTGTCGTCGGTACACCGCGAGCAATAGCGATGAGCTCTTCCTTTCCTTGGAGGATCCTTCCCAGGATGTCCTGCTTGGGTATCTGAGGCTGCGTGATATCACCGTCTCTCACCGTGCCGAACTCCTGGAGGAACCTTGCATGGTGATCCGGGAGCTGCGGATCCTCGGCCGTGAGGCACCGTTA
>DATKKD010000013.1:0-1761 GCA_035543435.1 Thermoplasmatota archaeon | reverse complement strand
TTATGCAGGGTTTTATGATGTTCCCAACAACAACACACGTGTTCAGACAAACATCACCATCAATATCATCGACAAGCCAGATGATTTGACCATCACGAAAAACGAGCAGGGAACGTACACCGGTCTTTGGTACGGTGAGCTCAACCCTGTGGTTGCCCTCAGCAAGGCCTGGGAGTTTGACACCCTGCTCCATGGTCATGCGCAGTTCTTGGTACACAATTCCCTGTACTTTGAGTTCTTTGGTTTTCCCGTGTCCGATGGGTACTGGCATATCCATTGGCAGACTCCTTCAGGGATAAAAAAATGTGACATCAGGGTCTTAGACGGGGTCTGCAACTCCTCCAGTAGTGATGAAGAAATTCTTAACTGTACAACTGGGCATGGTGGCAGTGGGAGATATCGAGTAACAACAAGCAGTCTTGACAGGGCATACAAAGATTGGACGACGTGTTTACTCCATCTGTCGGCAATCGATGTACCATTGAAGTAGACAAACAGAAACCTGGAACATCTGTGATGATGCTATCATACATCACGAATGTTTTACCACCAGCGGGTTCGGCCCGAGCTTCTTGATCTCTGCGACGAACTCGGTGACGACGGAGGCGAACTTCTGCCCCTCTGAGGCGGACACGTACTCGAACCGGACGCGCGCAGGCTCGATCCCCAGCTCTTCGAGTAGCTTCTGCAGCAGTTTCACCCTCCGGTTCGTCTTGTAGTTCCCTGACTGGTAATGACAGTCGCCTGGATGGCATCCGGCGATGAGCACGCCGTCCACCCCCTTGCGGAACGCCTCAAGGACGAACGCGGGGTCGACCCGCCCTGAGCACATCACCCGGATGGACTTCAGGTTCGAGGGATACTTCATCCTGCTCGTCCCCGCAAGGTCAGCCCCAGCGTAACTGCACCAGTTGCACAGGAATCCCAGGATGTTCGGCTCAAATTCTTTCGACATAGGTCTGTTCCTTCATGTGAGTTGTAACTCTGAGAGGACCACTTGCACCGCGGTCGGGATTGCGCTTCGCACCTTGGCGCTGAGGTTCTCCCCAAAATCATAAGATGGTCGTATGACGATACCGACGAGGATGATTTCCTTGGGGAGCCCAGTCTCCCCGAGATTGTTCGCAAGGGTAATCGCCTCTGCAAGCGACACATCATGCGGATTTGCGGAATGAAGACTGGTCGCGTTGCGGATTAAGAATCGTTTCACCTCGCCAGGGGTGCCCTGCTCCTCCGTGATCGCGTCGACCATGATCACCTTGTCGTATCCTCGGATCATATCAAGGATGTTCAACCCGCCGGTGAACGCGGTGTCTAAAGTGACACTGGATTTAGTTAAATCCCTTTTTCGTAACTCATCGATGACATGGATGCCGACGCCGTCATCCCGCAGGATTGGGTTGCCGACACCAAGCACAATCGTCTTCATCTCATGTATCCTCGAGCAATCGTCTGGCGAAGCTTCTTCTCATGGTCGTAAATGTTGACGGTGAGCGGCATCCCGCCGGGTAGCGTGTGCGTCGCGCACCCGAAACAAGGGTCGTATGCCCGGAACGCCATCTCCACCTTGTTGAGCAGCCCGTCGTTCACGACACCGTTCTTGATCACGCCCTTCGCGGCGTCACGCACCGACATCGTGATCGCGCCAGCGTTGTTCGTCGTCGCGACGATCATGTTCGCGCGTTCCACCAGCCCTTTGTCATTAATCACATAATCATGAATCAAGGTGCCTCTCGCAGCCTCGACCACGCCAACCCCGTG
>DATKKD010000012.1:0-6667 GCA_035543435.1 Thermoplasmatota archaeon | reverse complement strand
CCGATTGGTTTGCCGAACTGTACGCGTTGTTTCGCGTACGACAGGCTTTCCTCGAGCGCGCCCTGAGCGATGCCGACCGCCATGGCCCCTATCGCGGTCCTGCCACGGTCAAGGATCGTCATCGCGCCCACGAACCCGAGGTTCTTCTCGCCAAGCAGGTTCTCCTTGGGGACGCGACAATTCTCTAGAATGAGTTCCGCGGTTTTGCTTCCCCGTAGCCCAAGTTTATCCTCAAGCACACCGACACTCAATCCTGGCGTGTCTTTCTCAACGATGAACGCGCTGATGCCTTTCGCCCCGAGCGTCTTATCGGTCTTGGCCATAACCGTGACGACCTTTGCGATGTCGCCGCTCGTGATAAACTGCTTTGTACCATTTAACACCCATTCGTCGCCGTCGAGGACCGCGGTGGTCTGCAAGCCTGCTGCGTCAGAGCCTGCGTTCGGCTCGGTGAGCGCCCATGCTGCGAGCGCCTCACCATGGAGGAGATGCGGTAAATATTTTTTCCGTTGTTCTTCGGTACCTTTCTCGTAGATATGGCCAACGCCGAGGCTGTTGTGCGCCTCGACGGTGATGCCTGTTGAGCCGCAGACACGGGAGATCTCCTCGAGCGCGATCATGTAACTCACGCGGTCGATGCCTGCGCCGCCGTACTGTTTCGGCACCGTCATGCCCATGAGTCCGAGCTTCCCCATTTTCTTGTACATTTCCCAAGGGAAGTACTCCTCCTTATCGATCTTTGCGGCGAGCGGTTTGATCTCTTTGTCAGCAAATTCCTTCACGGTTTTTTTGAACAGTTTCTGCTGCTCAGTGAGTTGGAAATCCATAGGAATCCTCATACCAGGATAAATCCTGAGTCTTTAAATTTACGCCTACTTGAAACGAAGATTTTTAGAAGGGTGCCCTGATACAGAAACCAGAGGTTTTTCAGCGTAACATCATTCGTTTCGAAGAGGTGGAGCAATGGGTCTCATGGAGCATGAAAAAGGGTCTGTGATAGGGAAGGGGAACCTGGTCGGCTGGCATGACCCTGATGACAACCGTGCCTGGGTCATGAAGCATAAATCCCGGGCTCTCGAAGACAAGCGTATGAGCGTGAAGGAGGCGGTCTCGCGGTTCATCCCTGACGAATCGCTCCTTGCGATGGGCGGGTTTGGACATGTGCGTGTGTCCATGGCGGTGGTGTACGAAATCATCAGGCAACGGAAGCAGCATCTGACCATGACCGGGAAGACAGCGGTGCATGACCTTGATTTGCTGGTTGGTTCTGGGTGTGTGGACAAGGTGGAGGTCGCGTACTCGTTTGGCCATGAGTTGCGCGGGCTGTCTCCCGCGTCACGCCGTGCGGTCGAGACCGGGAAATGTAAGGTCACCGGGGAGATCAGCAACGCCGGGTACCAATGGCGGTTCCTTGCCGCGATGATGGGGCTGCCGTTCATCCCAACGCGTGTGATGCTCGGGACAGACACGTTTCGTCAGAGTTCCGCGCGGACCATGCGTGATCCGTTCAGCGGCAAGCAGGTGTGTCTGCTGCCTGCGTGTTACCCTGATGTCGCCGTTATCCATGTGCCGAGGTGCGACAAGTATGGGAACGCGCAGATCGACGGGATCATGGTCGAGGATTTCGAGCTGTCACGCGCAGCACGGCACCTGATTCTTACGACGGAAACGATCGTGGACACCAAGAAGATTCGTGAGGAGCCTTGGAAGACGGTGATCCCGTTTTACCTGGCGAGCGCGGTGGTGGAGACGCCGTTCGGGTCGCACCCGTGCCAGATGCCGTACCAGTACTTCTTCGACGAGGACCACATCGGCGAGTGGCTGGCTGCGTCAGCATCCGACGAAGGAGTGAAGGCGTACCTGGAGCGGTACGTGTTCGGGATGAAGGATTTCGAGGAGTACCTCAGGTGCATCGGTGGTACCAAGAAGTTGCAGCACTTGCGGAAGATCGAGCGTTTCGAGGAGCCGATGACCGCGCCATGGCTCAAAGGGAAGAATGAAAAATCCTCTGGGAAAACGTCGTACTCGTCGACGGAGATGCTTGCGTGCGTCGCGGCGCGGATGCTCGAAGATAAGAAGTCCGTGTTCGTGGGGACCGGTCTTCCGATGATCGCGGCGATGCTTGCGCAGCGGACGCACGCGCCGAATCTCCTCTTGTTCTTCGAGGCAGGTGGGATCGGCCCTGAGATGCCGGTGCTGCCTATTTCGGTGGGGGATTCGCGGACGTTCTACTCAGCGGTCGCTGCCTCCAGTATGCATGATTCCATGGCGATGGCGCAGGCCGGGTACATCGACTATGGGTTCCTTGGTGGCGCGCAGATTGATCGGTACGGGAACCTGAACACGACCGTGATCGGACCGTATGAGCATCCGAAGGTACGGCTCCCTGGCAGCGGTGGTGCGAACGACGTCGGGACGCTGTGCACTCGGACGATCATCATCATGCGGCAGGACAAAAGCCGGTTCCTTGATAAGATTGATTTTCTGACGACACCAGGGTACTTGAAAGGCCACGATTCACGTGAGGAGGCTGGACTTCCGAAAGGGAGCGGCCCCTATCGGGTGATATCCCAGCTCGGTGTCTATGGGTTTGACCCTGAATCAAAGGAGATGATGCTGCTCTCGCTGCATCCTGGGGTGACGGTCGAGCAAGTCAGAGAGAACTCTGGGTTTGAGATCATGATACCAAAAGACGTCTCAATCACGCGACCGCCGTCGGAAAAGGAGCTGCGGATTCTGAAAAAGATCGATCCTGTGGGGATGGTGATAGGGAAATAGACTCGAAGTATTTATTATCTTTCCGTAATATTAAATATCAGCATTTCCGTATAATTTTTCACGATTGTTCCAATTATATTTTGTCAAGATAATAACAACCTTTTTTAACAAATATTTGTTTACGGTCCTGGGGGACTGGTGCCTCACTGAGGTTGTAGTTCCAGAGGAGTATCGACGACATGTCACGAAAGGTCTGTCTCATTGGGGGAGCGACGACACCGTTCGACTATGGCCCGACCGGGTTTGAAAGCATCGAGGGCGGCGCAGCTGAATGTGTGAAGGAGACGCAGAAAGACATCCCAGAGTTCTCGCTGCGTGACCTCGATCTCATGATTTATTCTCATTTTTCGGTTCATTTCGGGCATCAGCTCGCACCAGAATGGATCATCCACGACCATCTTGGTCTGGTTGGCCTCCCGCACTATCGCGTAGAGAACGGGGGGAACACGGGCGGCTCAGCGCTGTACGCGGCTGCCCTTGCAGTCATGTCCGGGCATCACGAGGTGGTTGGTCTTGTGGGCTGGGAGACCATGGACAGTGTCTCGCAGTCGCAGGGCAGCGAGTTCATCGCGATGGCGTCGGACACGAGGTACGAGCTCATGGTCGGCGGGATCTACCCGATCTATTACGCGGCGATGGCGAACAAATGGATGAAGGACAACAAGGTCACGGAGGAGGACGTCGCCCTCATCGCCGTGAAGAACAAGAACAACGCCATGGATAACCCCAAGGCGCAGTGGTACCGCAACGAACATCGGTTCATCACGGTGGATGACGTGATGAACTCACGGCTCATCGCGTACCCGATAAAAAAATTAGACAGTTGTCTCATGACTCGTGGGGTCGCGTTCTTGGTCGTCTGCTCCGAGGAGTACGCCAAAAAAGTGAACCCTGATCATTACGTGACGATCGACGGCATGGGGCTTTCAAGTTGCACGATCCGCGCGGGTGACCGGTTGAACAACCCAGCCTGGAACGAGCGGTACGGCCCCGGGTATCCGGAGATGACCGAGTTCGCCGCGTGCCGAAACTCAGCAGAGCAAGCCTACAAGATGGCAGGCATCGAGGACCCGTTGAAGGACATTGACTTCGGTGAGATCCATGATGCGTTCTCCACCTCGGAGGCACAGATCTACAAGGCGCTCGGGCTCGCGGACGGGAGGAAGATCGCGAAGTTCATCCGCGACGAGCGCACGACCATGCATGGGGACATCCCGATGAACCCGGGTGGCGGGCTGCTCGGGTACGGACATCCCGTGGGCGCGACCGGGCTGATGAGCACGATCGAGTGTTACTACCAGCTTGCGGGGCTGATCCCGAAGAAGCATCTGAGCAAGAAAACCGAGGTCCCTGACTCAGAGTGCGGGATCGTGAACAGTCATGCGGGGACCGGCACAAGCATCTCGAACTTCATCTTACGGAGGCACTAAGCCATGATGGAGGCACCTATGGTGAAAAAGAAGAAAGAAAAATTCGCGGAAACCCCAGAGTTCACCGAACGTAGAGAGTATCGGCCTGCGGGTGTAAAAGAAACCGGGCTCGCGTTCGTCGGCCATGAGATCTCGGAGGACCGGACCGCGATGAACCAGTTCCTTCACTACGACCAGCTGTACACCATCCGTCACGGGTGGAACAGCAGGTTCTTCATCGGGCTACTCGAGGGAAAGATCATGGGGACGAGGTGTCCGATCTGCGGTGACACCTGGGTCCCGGTGCGGACACACTGCTGGAACCTCACCTGCAACCTTGCGAAGACCGAGTGGGTGGAGATGCCGCTCACCGCACAGGTCCACACCTGGACCGTGGCTGGCTGGAGCGGGCGGTCCTCGTTGAAGCGGCTCCCGATCATCCTCGTGTACGCGGTGATCGGGGACAGCAAGGTCGCGATCGCGAACGAGCTCCACGGGCTGAAGCCCTGGGACGTGGAGTTCGGCATGCCGCTCAAGATCGTGTTCAGACCCAAGGAGCAGCGGGTCGGTGCGGTCACTGATTTTCATTTCGAGCCAGCGGACGGCTGGAAACCTGGTCCGATGACCCGCGAGAAAGAGCGCATCAAACAGCTCGTGGAACCGGTGTACGACTGGGTGAAAACCCTCAAATAGCTAGAGTCTGCGTTTCACGAACTCGACGAGCTGTTCTTTCGTGAACGGTTTTTCGAGGTAATCCTCTAGCTCGGGAGCCTGTTTTTTCAGGGATGGCTTTAGAGAGAACAGTGCGGTGCGCGTGGTGTCTCCAGGCATCTTGGTGTTGATGAGGATGAGATCGAACGTCTCCTCGTCCTCCCAAAGAAGCTGGGAGAGCGCGCGTCTGCTGTCGGTCGCGGTGACCACAAGGATGTCTTCGTGTAAAAGGATCCTACGCACTTGATCCAGCATGGATTTCTCCTCGTCGACCACCATGATGGTTTTCATCGCACCAGCGGCGGAGAAAACAGCGGGGTTGCTTAATAGGCTTTGTGTCACAGAGGTGGGAAGGTTTAAATCGACTCTTTATTTATCAGACTCTCATATGATTACACGGGATGAAGCGTACGCGCTCCTACTGAAAAACCTCCGGACAAAGAACCTGGTGAAACATTCGCTTGCGGTCGAGGCGATTCTTTCCGCGATGGCGGAAAAACTCGGTGAGGACCCGGAACTGTGGGCGGTTACCGGGCTTCTGCATGACCTGGATTACGAGTACACGAAGGAGGAGCCAGAGAAACATGCGTTCATCACGGTGAAACTCGTCAACGAGCTGCTCCCGTCGGAGGCGATCAACGCTATCAGGGCGCATAACTACGCGTACACCCAACAGATACCGCTCACCTATCTGGATAAATCCTTAATTGCCGCGGATGCGGTCTCTGGTCTCATCGTGGCTGCAGCTTTGGTAATGCCGTCGAAGAAACTTGCGGACGTCACCCCGAGGACCCTCCTGGATAAGTTCAAGGACAAATCGTTTGCGGCCGGCTGCAACCGAAAACGAATTGAACTTTGTGCGGATATGGAACTCAGTCTTCAGGCCTTCCTTGAGCTGAGTCTGCAGGCGCTGAAGAACATCTCAGGTGAACTGGGGCTTTAAGGTATGGCAACAGAAAACGCATTTGAAAAAACGCATCATCACGATGAAGGAGCAGAAGGCGAGGAGGGGTACTATCGAATTCCCTTACCAAACCGTAAGAACCAGGAGATGTTCGCGATCGCGGAGCGGCTCATGGGCGGCTCGCGGATCAACGTGATCTGCGAGGATAAGAAGTCCCGCATGGCCCGCATCCCTGGCAAGATGAAGCGAAAAGCGCGGGTGCGCGCGGGCGACCTTTTGATCATTAAACCGTGGGATATCCAGAACGAGAAGGCGGACATCGTGTTCCGCTACAGTCGCACCCAGGCGAGCAGCCTGAGTCGACGTAAGATGTTGCCAGAGGAAATTAATGTCTTCTGATGAACTGCTTACTGACAAATGGCTGAAGAAACTCGACCGGCAGTCACAGCAGCTCGCTGCCCGGATAGGGCTTGACCGCAAGACCTTCGGGGAGGTGTTCGATAAATCGACGCTGCTGCTTCTGGGGCGGCTTTTTTCGAACAAGGTTCTTGAGCAGATGGATTTTCCCCTCGCGACAGGGAAGGAGGCGAACGTGTTCCGGGCGCTCACCCCTGAGCATGAGTTTGTGGTTGTGAAGATCTATCGGACGTCGAACCTGACGTTCAAACACATCCAGACTTACCTGGACGGCGACCCTCGGTTCAAGTACGGGCTCAAGAACCGGCGGGAGGTCATCGATGAATGGGCGAAGAAGGAGTACAAGAACCTCGAGCGGCTGCATCAGGCCAAGGTCCGGGTTCCCCGACCTTTAAAAAGAATCCATAATATTTTAATCATGGAATATATCGGGGATGCGAACCAGGCA
>DATKKD010000011.1:0-17439 GCA_035543435.1 Thermoplasmatota archaeon | reverse complement strand
CCTGTGAATGCCGAATAGATATTGCCCCCTGTGGTGACGATGATGACATCGGAAAGCGAGGACAGCTGCCCGGTGACCGCCTGCTGCATGCCTTCCCCGAGCGCCATGAGCGAGATGATCGCCATGATGCCGATGGCGATGCCAAGCAGGGTCAACAGTGACCGCGACAGACGATGTCGAAGGTTCTTGATCGCGAGTTTCACATGGTCCCTAAACATACCCCTCCGACACGATCCCGTCCTGGATGCGAAGCACCCGTTTCGCGCGCTGCGCGATCGCCATGTTGTGGGTCACGACGATGATCGTTTCGCCTCGCGCGTTGACCTCCTCGAGGATGCGCATGATGTTGTCCCCTGACTTGGTGTCGACGTTCCCCGTCGGCTCGTCGGCAAGGATGATCGAGGGGTTGTTCGCAAGGGCGCGCGCGATCGCCACCCGCTGCTGCTCACCGCCGCTCATCTCCGAGGGTTTATGGGTGAGCCGCTGGGAAAGCTCCACCAGCGCAAGCAACTGCTTGGCTCGTTTCGTGCGGGTCTGCGTATCGACCCCGGCGAACCCCATGGAAAGCTCGACGTTCTCGAGCGCGTTGAGGGTCGGGATCAAGTTGTATTTCTGAAAAATGAATCCGATCTTCTCGCGTCGGATCCGGGCGAGCTCTTTTTCGTTCAAGGTCGAGACGTCCTTGCCGTCGATGAAAATCTTCCCGGTGGACGGCTTGTCGAGGCAGCCGAGGAGGTTCATGAGCGTGGATTTCCCTGACCCGGAGGGGCCGATGATCGCGATGTAGTCCCCTTTTTTGATCGAGAGATCGGTCTCTCGCAACGCATGGACTTGGAGAGGCGGCCTGCCGTAGGTCTTTGAGAGGTGCTGGGTGACGATGATGTCTGTCCTCATGATGCTTGCCGGCGTTTTCTCCACCTCATGTAGAAGAGGACGATGACGACGATGATGACAATGATGACGACGAAGGAAAGCACACAGGTCATCAGCGCGGGAGCTCCTGCTGTGGTTGCGGTGGATTGACTGCTCGTGCTTCCCGAGGCAAGGTAACTGACCCCTTTGCCTGAGACGACCTCGAACGACTTGCTCACTAAGGGTGTTTCGTAGTAATCGTTCCCTTGCTTGAAGGAGACCATGAAGCTGATCGTGTGCGTGCCGAACCCCTCGCTGTCCGCGTAGATGTCGAAGGACGCGGAGAACACGTCATCTGGGTCCATGGCACCGATGAAATACTGGGAGGGGATCACGGTTGTGTCGCAGATCGGGGTGATGAGCACCCCCGTGATCTTCTCGGTTTTCGCGTTGTAGACCTCGATCGTGATCCGCGAGGACCCTCCTTTCGTGATGCTGATGGGGAACCCGGTGATGATGGGCGCGACGTCCAAGGCATCGATCACGGTGATCGGGGCGACGAGCGTGCTTTCATGCAGGTTGTCTCCGTTCTTATAGGTCATGGTGAACGTGAGATTGCTGACTCCCATCTCGCTTGGTTTGAGAGAAAAGACGATGTCCCTGGATGTTGCCGAGGCTAGTGAGCCGAGGTAATAACTCTGCGGTACGAACTCGACGTGGTCGCCCTGCGGCGTGATCGTGATGTCGTTGACCGAATTGCCCCTTGTGTTGACCGCGGTGATGGTGAGATCCGTCGTCCCGCCCCGGGAGACCTTCGAGGGAATGCTCGTAGGCAGTAGGGTGACAGCAGCATCGCTCACCTTGACAAGGAGTGGGTACTGGATGTCGGTGTCGGTGCCGACGTCGATGTCGACCAGGGGGTAATACACGCCCTCGCTCATGTTCTGGTCAACAAGAAGGGTGAACGACACCTCGATGCTTGTTCCCGCTGCAAGAAACCCTAGATCGTCGTACTCCTGTGTCGCACGGATCTGCCTGCCGCCGGATTGCGCCGGGATGATGCTGATGGCATGAATCGTTGCTCCGAGGGTGTGGACCGTGGTGGTCGTGCCTCCGCCGTTGACCGAGGTCGTCGACTCGGTCGCGGTCATCTCCCCGTTCCTCACCGTGAGGCTCAGGATCGCGGTATCACCCGGCGAGAGGATCTCCGGGGAGAGTTGGTATTGGGAGATGATGATGGCCGGATCGCTCGCATGAGCGGTCGGTAGTACTATCGTCATCATCCCTATGACAAGTAATAAGGTCATGGTTGCGGTAACTATGGTTTTCATTTCGATATACCTCCTGATCTTGGCGCTGAGGATGTGTCACGTTGTGCTTTTTCCCAGGCAGTGCATCATTGTTATTCTCACCACCGGGTCGAGCTTGCGTCTACATCGCACGAGTCCACGCAATAAAAGGTCCGCTTATTAACGTTTTGTCATCGAAATGATGCGGGTTCATCTCCCTGAAGTCTCCTTTGGTTTTTACCTCGGCAGCATTAAAATCGTGTGGTTTCTCTTCGTCCCAAGGAGAACTGATCTTCTTCGTCGTGGCCCACACCATCCATAGTTCTCTGGATGGATTTCTCATTCTGAGAAAACATAACGAAAGGCCTCTATTTTTTGTTAAGAAATGTCCAATTTATCGAAAAATTTATATAGCGATGTTGTATAGATGATGTGGAGAAAGGGAGGAAAGATTTTTCTGCTTCGTATTATCCCCTATATCTCCCTTTTCTCTCCTTTTTTCCGTGCACCGTCGTCCCGAGGTCTCTGGACGTCACTTCGTTTCCGGAGCCATGCCTGGACGGCCGGGTACACGTCCTCACGGGCGTGGAGGCCGAGGTTCAAATCGAGATGCCCGTAATCATCCCGGTACCCCGCCTCTTTCGAAAACTCCAAGTACGTCACATCCGAACTCCCGACATGTTCGACAGCGTACCGCACATCCTGTGTTGGCCCCAGCTTGTCATGGCCCCCTGCGATCGCGAGCAAGGGGGTGACGAACTCACGCAGATGATCCTTATAGCTGTAGGGCGCCACCAGGTGCTTGATGCCAGGGATCCTCCCAAAAAGGTCGTACATCCATGGATACCGCGGGTACCGGCAGAAGTTGGAATGCTTGATGAAAATGGAGAACTGGCTCAGCACCTTGGAGGAGTACGTCTCGCACAAGCCGACCTTCAGGTACATGCGGAACACCTCGGGGTCGATGTTCGATGGGTTGATGCCTAACCCTTTGAAATGATTGGACACCTCCGCTGATCTTGCGACAATCTCCCGGATTCGCAAAGGGAGCGAGACTCTCCTGGGACTGACCCGCGTCAGAAACTCAAGCAGCACGTTGCTTTTGCCAAAGACCACGGGCGAGCCAAGCGTCACCACACCCTTCAGATTCCTCTGACCAGCAGGTGTCTCACCGTACGCATAGGCGATCATCCCGCCCATGCTTTTTCCCACCCAAAACACCGGGGGCGCAGGCCGCTTCCTTTCTGTGTACCACTGCTGGACCCGACCGATGATCGCAGGTACGTCGTAGTCCACGAAGTCATCCAGGTCCCATCGGTACCTCTCAGGATGCTTCCCAGGGTCGAGCGTCGGGCATCCGCATCCGCGAAGCTCCGGCACCCAGACATCGAACACCGGCCCTCCGTCTTGTGTTTCTTCAAGGAGAAACGCGGCGAGGCTGTACTGTCTCCATTCAGGGGTCCCCATCTCGCCGAAGTCGCAGCTGTTCTTATTCGCGAGAAGCCCATGGCACAGGACGACGGGGTAGTTGCTTATCTGGTCTTTGCGAGGCAGATAATGGAAAAGCTTAAGATCCCATCCGTCTAGGGTCTTGGCGTACACGACCTCCTGATGCACTGAGGCGGTTTCCATGGGTCCTATCCACCCCACTGGGTGAGGAAACGTCGCGCTTTGTCCCGCAATGGTCTGCGTCTGCTCGTGCACCATCCTTTCACGAGCAGGAGCACGCCCTGCTTGTCTTCCACCTTGTCAAAGAACAGGTCAAACGACTCGATGGTTTTCTCAGCAATCACAAGTTTACATTCAGAGGTGAGATGCTTCCCGGTTTTCAGCGAAGCGACCTTCAGCAGTTCTTTGGTGATTTTCGGGATGAGGTATGGTTTTGCCAGGGCGATCACCCCTGAATTATCCACGACATTGGCGACCGTGACCATATAGTCACTCTGTAAAAAACCAAAGTATTGTTCGAAGATTGCATCGAATTTTTTTTGCGTGTCCACGCGGGTCAGCTGCGCGATGACCGCAAGGGCGTTCCAGGTCAAGATCCGATACGTGCTATCCAGGAGGTCGACGAAAAAATCCATATGGGGGTAGAGCAACTCCGGACGGTCCCTGCTCAGTTCCATACACACCTTTGAGCACCCGTAACGGATCGAGGCTTTGGTAGATCCGATTCCTTCGAGAACCTCCGGGAGAAGCGCGGGGTTTCGCTGGATCATGCCTCGGAGTTCCCCGGTCGTCATCGATCTATCAGCAAGTCTGTCCACAAGGGCGCTTCCCATATACTATCACACGATGCTAGCGAATTAGCCACATCTTTTTTAAGGTATCCCTCTCAAAGGTTTGTTCAAATCATCACTACGATTGTCTACTCATGGTCGCTATGTTTAAAAAAATTGATAAGAAAAAAAGAGTTGGTCAGCATGTTAATGAGTATCTGGGCACCACTACTCAGTGCATCAGCCTGTGTTTTCGTAAGCGGTTTCCTACGCAGTGCCTGAATGAAGTTAAGAAAGGCTCCTAATCTGTTGATTATCGCGCGTATTATTCTTGACTGAACATTTATTAATTACTTGTTATGTCCTCGGTGACGGCGCCGACCTTAGGGTCAACGAAGAGGAGAACGAGACAAGCGGCGCTTTCCGGGGCATGGTCCGTGCCGCTATCGATGGTGACCATAGCATCGACGGAGTCACCGAAGAAGTCAACAACATAAATCTGGCTGTGGATCTGCGTGATACCAGTCTGGATGTACTGGGACGGTCGACCGATGTTGTTTATCATACTCTCCCCAAGGAACTACCCATGTCAGGGGAGAAATATAAGTATAGTTCCCTTAAAAATCTAGCAAAACAATGAAATACTAGACGAATTTTACATGTTTGGGAGAATTATGTATTCGCTGGACGTGAAGGACCGCAGGATTCTGTACCAACTCGACATCAACTCGCGTCAGTCCTTATCGCAGCTGGGGAAAAAGGTCAGGCTGCGCAAAGACATCGTCGCGTATCGCATCAAACGGATGCAGCAGGAGGGAATCATCACCGGTTTTTGGACAGTCATCGACGCCTACAAGCTCGGCTACATCGTGTTCCGTTTCTACCTCGTCTTCCAGTACGTCACCCCGGAGATCAAAGCCAACCTCATCGATTACCTCGTGAAGGACAAGCGAACCTGGGTGATCGAGTCGATTATCGGACGCTACGACCTCGGTGTCTTTGTCTGGGTGAAGGACATCAGCGAGTTCTATCACTTCTGGGAGAAGTTCCTTGATAAGTACGGGGACTACCTCTCAGAGAAGATCTTCTCCATCTATGTCCAGGCGTACTCGTACCCCTCCTCGTATTTGCTTGGGGACGAGTTCAAAACATCTGACAGGAGGAAGTACGAGATCACCGGGGTCGGGAAGAAGGTCGACACAGATGAGTACGACAGACGCCTGTTGAATCTCATCGCTGAGAACGCTCGCATGCCGCTCGTGGACCTCGCACGGGAGCTTCACTGTTCAACCCAGATGGTCAACAGCAGGATGAAGAACCTCATGAAGAAAGGGGTCATCCAGGCGTTCCGTGTCGGTGTCGACATCTCGAAGCTTGGGCTGAAACCGTTTAAAATCGACATTTACCTGAAACAGCACACCCAACGTAAGGCGATCATGGAGTACGCGAGAAACAATCCGCACCTGGTGTTCATCGGCACCTCCGCGGGTGTCTCCGACCTGGAACTGGAACCCGACCTCCCAGACTCAGACATGATTCATTCGATGCTTGAGGACATCAATGCGAAGTTCCCGGGGGCTGTCCGAAAATACGAGTATTTCATGCTCAAGCAGGTCCATAAGTACCGATGGATGCCGGAGATATAAGCAAAAAAGAGACTTCTCAGAAAAATTGAAAGAGGAGAGGTGCTCATCCCACGAGTGATCGAACAACGGGATACATAGCACCTAGCGCGGCAATAGCGCCGATGACGTATATTTCCATGACTCGCCACCTCCACCATTTCTCATTCTTAACCCAATGTTGTATTTTATCTATCATAGCTTATATAGTTGGTGCGGGAAAATGACAAAGTGAAAAATCACGCAAGTATCCACATATACTTATATATACAATAATATATACGTATTGCCGCTCCAATTCACAGATTTTCTCCATAAAAAAACCGCAAACAAAAGATCCCAGTAGCAGCCGTGCTAAGATCCTTGCCGTTCGGCCTTTCCCAAACATTTTCTGACCTTTTATATACCGTCAACGACCATAACCAGTCCTTGAGGATACCTATGAAAACGAAAACAACCATTGTCTTTGTAGGGCTAGTGATGCTCGCTGCGATCGCAGCCGGGACCGTCCTTGCGGTCACCCTCTCTGAAAAACCCGTCAACAAACCTTTGACTCCTTCGACGGTGTATGTCACGGAACAAAACAACGGCACCATCATCTCGATCAAACAAGGCGACCTGTTGAACGTGACACTCCATGACTACGGCGACGGCGGCTACACCTGGGTCATCAAAAGCATCGACACCACCATGCTGCGACAAGACCAGCAAACCAACTGGGGAAGCTCCGGGATGATGGGCGACTTCGGCAAGGACACCTTCCTGTTCACCGCGCTCAAAGCAGGAAGCACCACCCTGAAACTCGAATGCGAACGAGCATTCGATCAGCTGGACATCTGCCAGACCCTGACTCTACAAATCCAGATAAATTAATCTGTTCTCTCCCCCTTTTTTTCTTTTTTTCCCATACCCTCTTACCTACGGTAATAGTACTCATAGATTTTTTTCGGGTCCCTACCCGCCCCGTACCAGAGGCGAACAAGGATGATGCGGATCGAGTTGCGCAAAAATCCGTACTTGCGAAACGTCGCCGCGCTGGTGACCACCTTCTCCTTGAGGAGCACCACGGCCCCGTACCGCTGCATCATCAGGGTGAGCCGCACGTCCTCCATCATCGGAATCTCGATCTCCGTAAGATGCTGTCTGATGAAGCTGGAGCGCACAAACAGGGCACGGTCCCCCCAGAGCTCCCCGTTGACATAGTACAAGAAATCGGTGAGGGCGATGAGGAGCTTCAAATACGCAGCAGGGGTATCCATAGAGAGCGAAAACCCGCCCCCGAGGACCTCCTCATCACGCAGCGCGTCGACGATGGTGTGATCCCAATGGTCAGGCAGAATCGTGTCGGCATGGACAAAGACGATGATATCACCGTGAGCTTCTCGTACACCCTCGGCAAGGACAGGACCCCTTCCCTGCTTCGCGGTGACGATGAGCGTTTCACGGGGGAGGAGCGGACCAAGAGACTCCTTGAGCGCCTCCTGGGTCACAAGCAGGACCTCGACCGGTGTGCTCGCGCGTTGAATCGATGCGCGCACCCGGTCAAGCTCAGGATACAAGAAGTGGATGGGAACAACAACCGAAAGCATTCCGGGGATCCTCTTCGGAGCGTTCATGGGTGACTACCTACAATACGAATCTGCGACGAGCCTTCACGCTTCATAGAACAACCATCTTTATAAGCTCATGCATGGCCTTGTCGAAGATTTTTTAAGATGATCGCTGCTTGATGACCCCCATGGCAGTCTTCACCGGGTTCGGAAGCGACAACCACTCAGGCGTTCACCCAAAGATCCTTGAGGCCCTCGAAAAGGCGAACAGCGGTTACACGGTCGCCTACGGCCTCGACGAGTACACCGCGAGCGCCGTGAAACGATTCAAGGAGGTGTTCGGGGAGAATGCCGAGACGTACTTCGTGTACAACGGCACCGCAGCCAACATCCTCGGGCTGCGGAGCGTCACCGATTCCTTCCATTCCATCTTCTGCGCGGAGAGCGCGCACCTCACGGTCCATGAATGCTGCGGGCCTGAGCGCTTCATCGGCTGCAAGCTCGTCAACATCCCGACACCAGACGGAAAACTCACCACGGACCTCATCACACCCTACCTGGCCGGCATCGGGGACCCCCACATGGCACAACCCCACGTCATCTCCATCACCCAATCATCGGAGAAGGGGACGACGTACCGGCCCGGAGAGATCCGTAAGCTAGCCGAGTTTGCGCACCGGAACCGGATGCTGCTGCATATGGACGGGGCCCGGCTCTGCAATGCGGCCGCATTCCTCAACACGGGCCTCGATGAAATCAGCAGTAGGGTCGGAGTCGATGTCCTGTCGTTCGGCGGCACGAAGAACGGGATGATGTTCGGGGACGCGGTCGTGTTCTTCAACAAAACGTTTGCGGAGAACTTCGAATTTTTCCGCAAGCAAGGCATGAACCTGGCGAGCAAAATGCGGTACATCGCAGCACAGTTCTCCGAGTATCTTGCCGGGGACCTCTGGCGCAGGAACGCCCAGCATGCTAACGCCATGGCACAGCTGCTCTCCCAGGAGCTCAAGGGCATCCCGGAGCTTGAGATCGCGCAGAAAGTCGAGGCGAACGCGGTGTTCGTCCGCTTCCCGAAGAAAGACGTTCCCGCGTTGCACAAGCGATACGATTTCCATATCCTTGATGAACGCACCTACGAGGCACGTCTCATGTGTTCATTCTCTACCAGGAAAGAAGACGTCCGGGAGTTCGCACGGTTTATCCGTACGACCATACACGGTAAATAAAAAAAAGTGTCCCAAGAAATTTATTGCTTCGTCTTCGTCATCCCCTCAAGCACCCGGAGCACCTCGTTGATATCTGGTACCTGTGAGGTCGGGTACACTTTCACCCAGGCGACCTTCTGATTTTCATCGACGATGACGTTCGCCCGCATCGAGAACCCGTCTTTATCATAGAACAGACCGTAGCATTGAGACACCTCACCATGCGGCCAGAAATCAGAGAGCAGTCTGGTATGTTCAATCGCAAGGTCTTTGGCCCATGCATTCTTGCACGGGACCGAGTCGACGCTGATCCCTACCGCGATTGTGTGCACTGCATCGAACCGCTCCTTGTTGTTCTCCAATGATTTCATCTGCTTCGAGCACACGGGCGTCCAAGCGAGCGGGTGGAACGATAGTACCACAATTTTTCCCTTAAAATCGGAAAGTTTGAACCGCCTACCGTTCTGGTCCTCAAGCGTGAAATCAGGTGCAGCATCAGATACTTTTATCGAATGGTTTTTTTCCATGTTTCCCTATCCTCCTAAAGACACGCAGGCTGCGATAGATGTCATGCTACATTAATGTTCCTTTTTTGACGATTCTGAATGAGAGCAAAGGCGATGTGCAGCCCGAGAACAACGATAAAGGGATACAAAAGAAAAGTATGTACTTGATAAGCTCCGAGTTTAGACACCTGGCCGAACGTGACCGCTTCGATGACTTGAAAGTTCGTGATCCCCAAACCAGTGAAGATGTACAGTCCAATAAGGATAGTCACCAACCAGTGCACAATTCTACGAAGAAACAAGAAGAGATCCATAGGGCGTTCATCCTCCTGAAAAACTTTGGTTCAAATCACCTGAGACGGAGTACCCTCTGCTCTCCCAGAACCCCTTGTAGTTCGGGTTGTCGATCACCTCGATGCCGGTGACCCACTTGCTCCACTTGTACCCCCATTTCCCCTCAGCGACGAGCTGGAACGGGAATCCGTACTGCGGTGGGATCGTGACGTTGTTCATCCTCCATGCAAGGATGATCGAGTTGTTCATCACATATGCGAAGGGAACGGAGGTGGTGAACCCATCGCTTGAGAAAAAGACCAGGGTGGTCGCCCCAGGCTTTGGACGGGACTCGTTCAGGAGATCCCTCACGAGCGGCCCTTCCCAGAGTAGCGTCACGCTCCAGCCCTCCACACAGTCGAGGGTCGCGACTTTTCGATACTGCGTGAAATTGGTCGTGATGTCCTGATAGGTGAGGTTCACCGGCGAGTCGACAAGCCCGTAAATGTGCAGACGGTAGGTGGTTTCGTTCACATACTGCGCGCCCTTGATGGTGTTCTGATGCATGTCAAAGATCGAGTTGAGCTTGTGTCCTTGATACTCTCTAATCTCCGTCCCACTCAGAGGAACCTGCTGCTGGGTGCAGCCAGCGAGACCCACGACAACAAGAAGCATCACGATGAGGACGACGCTCGGCTTACTCGGTTTCATACTTCTATACTCTCCAGTTAAAATCGATGGTTTTTGAAACAAAAACAAGCTGTTTATTTAAGGGTATCGTTGCCTTCCTTTGCCTTTCTAAGACCGAGCAAGGACGAACGTATAAGTAGGAATTTCCTATGGGAATGAAAAATTATATATGAGGTGTTTTCTCTTCCGGTGTGCACGAAACACCGTAGCCCCGTGGTGCAGCGGTTAGCACAAGAGACTCTGGATCTCTAAACACCAGTTCGAATCTGGTCGGGGCTGTCCACCACACCTCGAGGAAGTGGGAGATGGCTATGGAATCAACCGAGACAGCTACCAAGGATTTTATCAGAGACATCATCGATGAAGACCTCAGAACCAACAAGTACCAAGGCAGGGTGCACACCAGGTTCCCCCCAGAACCAAACGGGTACCTCCACATCGGCCATGCGAAATCCATCTGCCTCAACTTCGGCATCGCCCAGGAATACAAGGGCCTCTGCAACCTCCGCTTTGATGACACGAACCCCGCGAAAGAGGAAGAGGAGTACGTCCGCTCCATCATCGACAACGTCAAATGGCTCGGGTTCGATTGGCAGGACCGCCTGTTCTTCGCCTCCGATTACTTCGACCAGATGTACGAGTACGCGGTGCACCTCGTCAAAGACGGCAAGGCGTACGTCGACGACCTCACCGCGGACCAGATCACCGACTACCGAGGGACGCTCACCAAACCCGGGAGGAACAGCCCGTTCCGCGATCGACCCGTCGAGGAGAACCTCGAGCTACTCGAACGGATGAAAGCAGGGGAATTCGGCGACGGCGAGAAGGTACTGCGTGCAAAAATCGAAATGGCGGACCCGAACCTCAACATGCGCGACCCAGTGATGTACCGGATCCTGCATGCGTCCCACCATCGGACCGGCGACAAGTGGTGCATCTACCCGATGTACGACTGGGCGCACGGACTGGAGGATTCCATCGAAGGCATCACACATTCCATCTGCACGCTCGAGTTCGAGAACCACCGCCCGCTCTACGACTGGTTCCTGGACGCGCTCGGGGTGTACCACCCGCAGCAGATAGAGTTCGCACGACTCAACCTCACCTTCACGGTCATGAGCAAACGGCTGCTGCTGCAGCTCGTGGACGCAAAGCTCGTCTCAGGCTGGGACGACCCGCGGCTCCCCACCATCAGCGGGATGCGCAGGCGCGGGTACTCTCCGTCCGCGATCAGGACGTTCTGCAAACGCATCGGCGTCGCGAAGTTCAACAGCATCGTCGACATCGAGTTCCTCGAACACTGCATCAGGGAGGACCTGAACAAGACCTCGCCTCGGTACATGGGTGTGCTCCACCCGCTCAGGGTCATCATCGATAACTACCCGGCGGCTCACACGGAGGAGCTTGAGGCCGTAAACAACCCCGAGGACCCAGCGATGGGGTCGCGCACGATCCCCTTTGCTCAGACGTTGTTCATCGAACAGGACGACTTCATGGAGAACCCACCGAAGGATTTCTACCGGCTCGCACCAGGCCGAGAGGTACGTTTGCGATACGCCTATTTCATCAAATGCACAAGCGTGGTGAAAAAAGACGGGCGCGTCATGGAGCTCCACTGCAGCTACGACCCCGCGACCAAAGGAGGGTACGCGGCTGACGGCAGGAAAGTCAAGTCAACGATCCATTGGGTCTCTGAGAGCCACGCGGCCACCGCGGAGGTGCGGCTGTACGACCGGCTGTTCACCGTCAAAGACCCGACCGGTGAGAAAGGCAGGGAGTTCAAAGAGTTCCTCAACCCGCAGTCGCTCGAAAAGCTCTCTGGTTGCAAGGTGGAACCAGCGGTAAGCCACCTGAAGCCATTCGACCGTTTCCAGTTCGAACGCCTCGGGTACTTCTGCGTCGACCCTGACAGCACCACAAACAACCTGGTCATCAACAGGACGGTGGAGCTGCGTGACACCTGGGCGAAATTGCAGAAGGCAGGGCAGGCGAAATAATCGGATCAACACGTGGTCCCAATGCATAGAGTTAAATAAAATCAAGGAATCCCGGATACCGAAGTATAGCCCCGTGGTGTAGTGGCAACATTTTGGCCTTTGGAGCCAACGTCGGCGGTTCAAATCCGCCCGGGGCTGTCTTGAAAAGTGAAGCAGGCGTTGATGCGCGATTCTCATGGTTGTCTATCTTTTTCGCTTATAATCCATGAAGAAAAATGATTAATAAGCTGAATAATACCAGACGTAACAACTTAGTTAGGTGATCTGAAATTTACGTCGATATCGTTGGAGGCGGTGTTGGCGGCCTCAGCACCGCGATAACTCTCAGGCGCCTCGATAAGAGCATCGCGGTGACCGTGCATGAAAAACACCGCACCATCGGGTATAACCCCGAAGGAAGACGCTGCGCGGAGGGGTACATCTGGTACCCAGACCTCCCGGAATGGGGGCCCCCGAGCGACTGCGTCTACACGGTCATCAAGGACCAGGAGCTCGTCCTTGGGGGGACGTCGTACAACCCACCCATCGACCCCCGCTTGCTTGCGACAGTGATTATCAACAAGCAGAGGTTCATCGCCCGTCTCGGTAGCCAGGCACAAGAGCTCGGGGTGGACGTGCGTACCCATAACGCCATCACCAAAGTCTCGCAGCTCGATGGTCACTACATCGTCGATGCCTCTGGATGCCCCAGCCTCCTTCGCAAGGATCTGGGGTTTCCCGTCGAGAGGGCGGCAAAAAGCTACCAGCAGACGCTCGAGGAGGCCAACGTGTTTTTAGCGGACACGGTACGATTTTTTTTCAAAAATTCCCTAGGGTACTATTGGATTTTCCCCCGCGATACTGCGAAAAGAGAAATCAATCTAGGCATTGGGGTTCTGGATCCGTCCTACGGCAGCCCCAAGGAGCTGCTGTCAGCATTCAAACAGGAGTTGGGTATCCAAGGGGTCGTGAACCATGTCACCGGTGGGTTAATCCCCATCGGGTTGCAAAAACCGTTGCGACATGACAACATCGTTTTCGTCGGGGATGCGGGCGTCGGGACCTTCCCCTTTAGCGGTGAAGGCACGCCCCGTGCAATCCTAAGCGGCATCATCGCGGCGCGCTGCATCGCCTCGGAAAAACCACAGCGCTATCCACCTCTCATCAAACAGGAATTCCTGATGTGGGATCTGATAGGAAAAACGTTCCTCAAAGCGGGCAGAGCTCTCCAAAAAATCGGGGATGGCGCCAACAACCTGTATCTCCATTCCGTCTTTCGGTCCTTCCTGCTACCGGCCCTTTTCTGAGTGTCACACTATCATATCACGTGCTATCGACGGCTGAGGCAACACGATCGATGGTCTGATCGAAGAACCGGTCATCATCGATGCGGAGGTGGATCGCGTGCTGGGGACAGACGTCAAGACACCGGCCGCACCCTCGGCACTCGTCACTGATGGTGGCCTTACCGTTCTGAAACCCGATCGCATGCATGAAACAGGTGTCGACGCAGGCCCCACATCCAGTGCAATCCTCTGATACATACACAGTGACCCCTGGCATCCGTTTCACTTTCGCCCGGATCGAAGGATCCAGCTCCGGCAGCCACTTCCAGAGGCAGCAGCAGCTGCAGCAGTTGCAAATGGTCATGAGTTTCTCGCCGTGTTTCACCTGAAGCCAGGTTTTATCAATCTGGTCCCTACCGATGAGATGAATAAGCCCTGACTGCCTGCACTTCTGAACATGCGCAAGCGCCTCCTCAAGGCTGACCTCCCTGCCGTAGGCCGGGTCGATCTCTTTGACCGCGTCACCGAGGAACAAGCAACCGAGCTCCTCTGGATGGTTCTTACAGTGCATCGCCTGACGGCAGATGCAGAAATCCATGATGAACCGATGCGACGCGCCATGAATGAAACGATCGACGACTTGCGAGGGAAGCACCATGCTGTCAGGTGATTGGAATGACTGGTTCACCGAGATTTCCACGACAGAGTCTTTGACAAGATACGTCAGGTTCGTCTGAGAAAACAGAAGATGGTTCAGCACTCGTTTCATGGGCGGCACCCTGGTCATTTTCGCGATGAGGAACCTGAGCGGAAACCCTTTTTCGAGAAACACGGCAAAGACTGGAGGTTTTTTCATACCGACGTATAAAAATAACCAAGAAGCATAAGAAGTTTATCACCCACAGAACTCGACAGCGATAAAGCCGTTCCCTGTGGGCCTCGGGAAAATAACGGTTCACGTCAACGCCAGCAGCGCGAAGGACGTGTCCGCACAGAAAAACGCACAGGGTTACCTCCTCGGGGTGTTCGTCCTCGGACTGAAATAACCCGGTTTCTTTCTCCCCCCATTTTTCTTACAATTTATAGCCGCTTTTCTCCCAGGCCTCCCGCATCACCGGGTTCGCTTTGATATATCGGTCCGCGACAGCTTTCGGCACCCTGTTGAACTGGCAGGAGAAGTTCACACATTTCTTACAGAACACGAACAGGAAGACCGCATAGAGGGCGCCGATGAGGACGACGGTCACAAGGAGGATCACGATCAGCTCGAGAAGTCGTGGATCGGTGACGGTCAGATCCTCTATGGAGAACACCCATATTCCATACAGTTCTGAGAATATCGGGTAGGCGCCGAAGAGGATGAAGCCGACCAGAGTCCCAGCCTGCTCGTACTTGTTGATGGGCTCCGGGTGGTACTTCCATATCTTCGGTGTCAGCATGTTACCGGGGCAGTTGAAGCGAACGCGTTTTTCCGCGTAGTACGGGCAATGGCTGCAGGTGATCCGCGGCTCTATCACCAGGAAAAACAGAGGGACGAACACGCCAAAGACGATGAGGAGCAACCACAGCTGGGTGAGGGAACAGACGATGTACAAACCAAGCAGTGAGACGATGATGAAGGAATAAATCAAGGAGGTCGTGATCAAGGTCTGTTTTCTGTTGAGCTTACAGTCAAGCAGGTTGTTGTTTTCACACGTAGCGCAGGGTGCGTTTGGATCGAGCGTGCAAAGACGGTGCGGATTCCTGTCGATGGTTCCTTTCATAGTGCCTTCAGGGGTCCTGGGAAAAACCATTTATACATGGCCTGATTATCAATGTTTCCAAATCAATGTGGGGGTTTTCAGGTGACTCACGAAGTTTTAAATGTGCAAAATAAGAAGCTGGACGACGCAGTGATGACCGCTCGACTGGCCACGCACTGCGGGATGTGCAAGGTTGATTTCCTCGGGACCGGACTGTGCCCTTCAGGGATGGAGCACGGGTTCGCAGCCTACTGGCCTGAGGGGAAGATGGAGATCCTCAAGGCGCTTCACGACGGCAGACTCCGGCCGACAGAGACCCTGGTCGAGATCGCGGAGTCCTGCACGTCGTGCGGAATCTGCGACCGGCAGTGCCATTTCATCACGCACTTGCGCCCGCAGAAGGTGTGCGACGCGATCAAAGAGTACGTCAATCATTGTGATGAAAAAGACATCCAATCTATCCCTGAGGACGACACGCTACGGGACCTACGCTCGCTCGTCGGGGAGCAGTGGGCTTCGAACGACCCCGCGATCATCGTGGCGTATGCGAAGACCGTGATCACGGAGAACGCCGGGTCGAATTTCTATGTGATCATGCCGGAAACGACCGAGGAGATCGCAGCGGTCATGAGCTACGCAAGCACCCGCAACATCCCCTGCATGCCCCGGGGGAACGGGACGTTGCTTTCCCTGTTCGCTGACACGCTCCTCGCGAAAGCGATCAGCCTTGAGAAAGGCATCATCCTTGATCTCAGGCGGATGAAGAAACTGCAGATCGATGCGAAGAACCAGACCGCGACGGTCGGCGCAGGCATCTCATCCTACGAGCTCCAGGAAGCAGCGCATAAGCATGGATTGCGTGCGCTCGTCGCAGAGGCGAGCGCCCACGTCTGCCCGAATATCACTACCTTCGGTATCATCTCACCGTGGGGGAACAACTGGGGCGGGGGCCCGGAGAACTACATCGACCTCACCCTGGTCGACCCGAAGGGCGTGATCACCCATGTCAGCGATCAAGGGGTGGCGAATCCCTTTACCACGAACAACAGGTTCACGAACCTTACGCTCACGCCGTCAAAGATCATCACCGAGGCGACGGTGAAGCTGCACCCGATCTTCAAGGACGAGGAGGCGTTGTTTGTCCCTTTCGAACACCTCGGTGATGCCCTTGACTTTGCACTGCTCCTTGCCACACGTAAGATCGGTCTGTCTTTGACGTTGATGTCAAGCAAGTACCTCTCAGAGTTCATCTGCCCGACGAACGAGATCGCAGAGGACTTCGATTCTATCCTGAAAAACGACCTCAAACTGCACTATCTTGTCGATGTCATCTGCGATTCATACTCAAAGAAGATCGTCGAGCAACTCGCTGATGTCGTGATCGATCAGCCCATGCTCAAGACCCTGATGCTCAGTTCACCGGCCCTCGCATCGCTCAAAGACAGTGAGTTGCTCAACGCCCTCTCAAAGGAGGAGAATCCGTTGAAGGCGGTCTTTGCCGGTCCCCTCCGGAAACATCTTGAGAAGGGACTCGACCCGTCACCGAAACAGATGGCACAGAAGTTCGACAAGGATTTACAAGGGTTCTTTGAGAAGATGTATGCGAAACCGGAGATGACCGACGTGGTCTGGCTGCATGACTTCCGGATCCTTCCGAGCAGGTTGATGCGTCAGAAGATGTTTCTCCTGAGGGGTGGGTACCTCGTCGCTGACAAGCAGAATATCCTTACGCTCACCTCCATGCTTGATGAGGTTGCACTGAAGTATCACCTCGAGCACGCCCTCGGGTTCATCGTGTTCATCAACCAAGGCAGGTTCGCGTTCCTGGAGTATGACTACTACTTCGATCATCTGGACCCTGATGCGCGTAACCGGCTGAATCAGTCTGTGATCGAGACGTTACAGCGGGAGCTACGGATGAAGGATCTGCTCCCCGTCGAGTACGTCGTCCATAAAGGAATGTTCCGAAAAGAGCAGTTGCTGTATCCGATGCCGCAGGGCCTGTCCGATGAAGAACTCAAGGTGCTGGGTGGGATGATCCGTACCGTGGTGGGAGCCTAGAGGCTGTGGTGAAGTTCCTCTCACCCTCGTGGGTCGAGCAAGCCAAAGCCATCATCCTCAGAGAGCTGGATCCGGTCAACGACCTCAAGAGCGCCACGGCGTCGTTCATCCTGGTCATCACCAACATCCCTCCCGAAGGCGCCACCAGGTCTGTGTACGTCTCGGTCG
>DATKKD010000010.1:0-1871 GCA_035543435.1 Thermoplasmatota archaeon | reverse complement strand
ATGAAGAACAACAAGGCTCAAGCTCGAAAAATTTTAACGCAACTGTTCGCGGTTTTGATCGCCAGCCTGTCGCTTGTGTCCCTCTCGGCACAGGCACATATCATCCCAACTGACGACAAAGTCACGATGAATTATTCATTTTCGACTCCAACACTCACCACAATCGACATCGTAGGGACGACGTACACAAGAGTCACCATGCCAGAGTGCTCCCCGGGAAGCAACGCGGGGGAACCAAAGGTCCCTTCAAAAGGCGTGTTCATCCTCCTGCCTCCGAAAACAACGGTCGGCACGGTTGAGGTGACCCAGAGCGAGCAAATCATCCTCGGGTATGGCTACTTGGTAGAGCCCACGAGCCAGGCAATCCCGACGTCACAGACTGAGAATATCCCAGTCCCCACCCCCAATCCTGCGATTTATCAGGCGAACCAGGCCTACCCCGGCTGCCTCTACACCACCGTCGGCGTGCAGACGTTCCGCGGGTACCAAATCCTTGTTCTCTTGCTCCATCCTGTGCAGTATAACCCTGTCACGGGTGAGCTTTCGTACTATCAAACATTCACTGTCACCGTACAAACGCAAGGGACTGACACCGTGTCCCGTACGTACCGAGGGTCGCAGGAGGACCAGGCCGAGGTTGCGCAGAAGGTGGACAACCCTGACATGGTCAGCAGGTATCAGCAGGAATGCACCCCGCTCTTTGCCTCTCGGGAGCATGACGATCTTCTTATCCTGACCACGGACGCCTTGGAGAGCGGGTTTGAGCCGCTCAAGGAGGTCCATGACGCCCAAGGCACCGCGACCGTGATCAAGACGCTTTCGGATGTCGGGTCGAGCGACCTCAACGCCATACGCGATTACATCAGGGATGCGTACACGAACTGGAGCATCAGCTATGTCCTCATCGGGGGCGATGACGGCGTGTTCCCCACCCCAATGCTCTGGGTGTCAGGGATGGACGAAAACACCACCTACTATGAGGACACCTTGCCGTCGGACCTCTTCTACGCATGCCTCGACGGGCCGTACAACTATGACGGCGACAACAAATGGGGGGAGCCCCATGACGGTGAAGGCGGTGGCGACGTCGACCTCACCGCAGAGGTGTACGTCGGCAGAGCCTGCGTTGACAGCATGACCGATGTGAACAACTTCGTCACCAAAACCATCGCAACCATAACCCTCGATCCGCAGACCCCGTTTCTCACCCACTACCTCCTTTCAGCAGAGTACCTCGGCGACTACGGGATCGCAAGCTACGGGAGCACCTACATGAACCAACTCATCGACAACTGCTCCGATGACGGTTACACCACGGTCGGTATCCCGACGAGCGAGTACACTCTCAGCACTTTGTACGACACTCCAAGCTACTATTGGGACCCGTCAGAGATGGAAGCCTACATCAATAGCGGCATCCATGTCATCAACCATCTCGGCCATGCGTCCTTTGACTATAACATGAAAATGATGGACAGCGATGTCCTGGCCTTGAACAACCCGTCGAACCGGACCTGCTTCATCTATTCGCAGGGCTGTGACTCCGGCGGTTTCGATGACAGCAGCTGCATCGCGAAGTATTTCACGGTCAAATCAACCCATGCCGCGTTCGCCGGCATCTGGAACGCCCGGTACGGGTTTTTCTGGTCCTACAGCACGGACGGAGACTCGCAACGGTTCATGCGCCATTTCTGGGACGAGGTGTTCGGGGAAAACATCCTGCAGCTCGGCAGGGCGAACCATGCCTCCAAGGAGGCGAACCTACCGATTCTCAACCGGTCCTGCATCCGCTGGGTGTACTATGAGACGAACCTGTTCGGTGACCCTACGGTGAAGATCGTTGCAACTGGCGGCAACAACGCTCCACCCCT
>DATKKD010000009.1:0-6067 GCA_035543435.1 Thermoplasmatota archaeon | reverse complement strand
CTTGCGATAGCTACCATAAAACAAGAGATACACCATGATAACATCGACCCTGAGGATATCCTTAAGAAATCCCACGCTGTCGTAAAACAGGAAGCAGAAAAGAACCATAAAACCATGGCTACCACCATCGTCCTCTGCAGAATCGACGAAAACACGGGTGATACAACCATCGCTCATGTTGGTGACAGTCGCGGCTACATCATGCAAAATGAGATGTGGCGCACCAAAGACCACACCCTTGTCCAGGAGCTTGTCAACCTTGGGATCCTCTCACCGGATGACGCCTGCAACCACCCTGAGCGGCACCGCATCTCCCAAGCGCTCGGAATCAAAGACGACATCGCCATAGACCACTATACGACGACCCTGACCGACGGGGTCATCCTGCTTTCCTCAGACGGTCTTCATAACTACCTCACAGACCAAGAGATCCAAACCATAGCAACCCGACATCCGCCTGACCAAGCCTGCAATCTTCTCGTCAACAAAGCACAGAAAAACGGGAGCACAGACGACATCACTGTCATCCTCATCAGATTGGACGAAATGGAAGAAGAAAAACCAAAGAAAACCAAAGCAAAGACATTTACCTTTGTATAAGTGGTGAAACGTTATGGAACGCGACATCAAGGGAACCGCAGCTCTCTTGTGTGAAAACGTGCATTACATTTTAGAAAACATCGATAAAGAATCGTACACCCCGAAGCCCATTCCTATCGAACGGCTGAAGAACTGGGTGCGGGAGACCTATCATGAGATAACCCTGGAGCACGCAAAAACACTGGTCGAGAAACTCAAGACCGATGAACCGCTCACGGATTCAGACATCACCCTGTTGGAAAACTGGATGATCGGGGACCTGTGCAGGTACAAAAAAATGGAGCCGCATTTCATCCAATGGAAACAAGAACTGCTCAGGCTCTGCTCGGAGCTTTCTTCGCTGATGAAAAAAAACATACAATCCAACCCGCAGCTTCTCTTGAAACTCGAGGGTCTCTTGCTCGAGTTCGAACACGTGTTACAGGATGTAGAGCAATTTAAATACATCCTGGACCGGATCAACCGCTACGAACTGTTTGTGGGTTTTGATGCAGAAAGCCTTAATACACAGCGGCGTTTCCAGCTCGCAGAGCAGCTTCGCGAGATGATCTACTCGCCGCTGAAATGACCTGAACATACCCTTTGTTCGTTACAGGTATCGATGTTATTCAATAAAATATCGGGTTGGATTCCCGCCCGTTGAAAAAAATCCTTGTATATATACGTATATAGATTATATAGTCTATTGCCAACACCTTTAATACAAAAAATCTCCTCGCCTTATTTAAATCACAAACAGAGCCGGTTATCCATGTTCGTTCAGATTATAATACACTATTCCACGTGAAAAGATGCCTTTGAAATCAAAGATAAAAATCAACAACCTCAACCTGTGGTATGACACCAAGCAAGCCCTGATAGACGTCTCTATGGACATCCCGGAGAACAAGATCACCGCGCTCATCGGACCGTCAGGCTGCGGGAAATCCACGCTCATCCGTTGTCTCAACCGTATGAACGACATCATCGACAACTGCAAGACAACAGGGGAGATCATCTTCAACGACAAGAACATCTACGACAAAACCACCAACGTCGTGGAACTGCGCAGAAAGGTAGGCATGGTCTTCCAGAAACCCAACCCGTTCCCGAAATCCGTCTATGACAACATCGCGTACGGTCCTAAGATGCAGGGGTTCAACGATAAGACCGTCTTGGACCCGTTAGTCGAACGGACGTTACGCAAGGCCGCCTTGTGGGACGAAGTGAGTGAGAGGCTTACCGAAACCGCCATGGGGCTTTCAGGTGGCCAACAGCAGCGCCTTTGCATAGCGCGCGCGCTTGCGATCGAACCCGAGGTCATCCTCATGGACGAGCCATGCTCGGCTCTTGACCCGATCGCCACGGCTAAAATCGAGGACCTCATGGTTGAGTTAAAGAAGCAATACACCGTGGTCATCGTCACCCATAACATGCAGCAGGCTGCCCGCATCAGCGACTTCGCGGCGTACATGTACCTTGGCAAGCTCATCGAGTTTGGGAAGACCAAGCAGATCTTCGAGAAACCCAAGGAAGAGTTGACCATAAATTATGTCACCGGCCGTTTCGGGTAATGGACTATTTTAAAAACGAGGAACCATGTCGTAAGATTTCGGGCGACTTCTTCTCTATATTTTCTATATCTTCTATAGAATCTGTACGTGTTTATAGCTTATATGATGTATTTGAACCAAGCTTTTATAGACACTCAGCAATACAAATTGAGGTGAAACCCATGACGGATCTCGACTACCAAACAGATCTCCGAAGCCAGTATCTTACAAGCGATGAAATCGACCTCCTTAAACGCATTAAACAAACCTGATCGGGAGGTACGGTCATGGCCGACGGATTCCTGCTCATCACCGTGAAACCCGAATATGAACACAATGTCTACCGTCATCTGACAGGTATCACAGGGGTCGCTAACATCACACCGCTATATGGTGAGTACGACCTGCTCGTCTATCTCACCGCAGAGTCGTTCGACCACATGGGAGACCTGCTCATGAGCATTCGATCCATCGAAGCGATAGACGATACAAAATTCCTCCCCAAGCTTGAACAGTAACAGTACAATGAATTATTGTGGAAAATAGATGATATTTAATCATGAAGCGTGAACCGAAGTGCGTTAGCGCGCCAACATCGTGGTATACTGATGGTTAATCGCTGTCTCCGCGATGTCGATCACGTACGCTCGCGTCCTCTCAAGACTATCAGCAACAAGCGCCAGGGCGACGACGGTCTCGGTATCGAGTTTAAGCGAGAAGAACTCTTGGCGGAGTTGAGCGGTGATCTTCCCTAATTCCCGTGCGGTGTTGACGACCTTGTTCGCATCATCGAATTGGCCGCGGTGGAAGGCATTGATCGCTTCATCGTATTCCTTGAGGATCGACTCACTGATCTCGGTGATTTTCGGAAGGATCGTCGTTTTTTTATTGAGGTGTCTGACGTTGTCAGCAAGCTTGCGCGCATGGTCTGCGATCCGTTCAATGGATCGAGCGACGAGCAAGTACCCCAGGACCTCCTGGGGTTTGACTCCCATAGCATCAGCGAAGAACACATCGTTTAACACAAGGTTGTGCTGCTTGGCGATCATCCAGTTAAACTTGTCGACCTCGCTGTCTCGTGATGCGACATCCTCCGCAAGCTCAAGGTCATGGTTAGTCAAGGCAAGAATAGCATCACGATGCATCCCCCGGGAGATCATATACATCCGTTTAATTCCCTGAATCATGGAAAGATCACCGGAATCAAGGAGGTCTTTCACCTTTACGGAAGTACTCGTCTCATCGATGATTTCAGGGCCGATGACGTTATGGGTGATTTGACGTATCTTCTGGCGCATCGCCGGGGTGAGCTTTTCTTTACTAGTGATTTCGATCACGTCAAAACCAGCCAGGTACGCACCGATGAACTTACGGAACAGCGTCTCATAATCCTGTGAATCGACCTCTATCGTATGGGTAAAAATCTCTTGAGCGTCGGAAAGTTGTGGGTTAATGAGAAGTGTTCCGTCGGAGCGGGGGATCATGACAACGCTATCGCCGTTTTTTATCTTCACCTTGGTCACCCAGGTTTTCGGAAGGGAGATGATGTATGTCGATTTGCCGGTGATCTGGACTTTGCGCGTCTCCCGTCGATCACCTTTTTGTTCCAAGCCAAGCTGAGTGAGGTCCTCATCGCGATTTTTTCCTACCTGTTTTACCTCTGATGACACATTCGCAAGCATCGATAACTACCCCTGATGATATGTTTATTTCAAAGACCCCCTATACATAATAAGATATTGAATATAAAACACATAAACTATATAGAGATATATACACATAAATTAAGATAAGATTTTTATCTATGACCTACCATATCTCAACTAACCAAAATATCACTGTTAGAATAAATTGGATTGAGCGAGGAAAAAGGAATTACTTATGAAATGCTATGCCATAACAGATAAAGGAGGCAAAGAGCAGAACGAAGACTCCTTTATCGCGGAAAAAATAGGGAGTTTTTACGTTTTTGGCATCGCAGATGGCGTCGGTGGCCTCTCTTTTGGTGAAATAGCAAGCAAACAGGCGATAGAAACCTTACGAAAAAACATACAAGACAAAGAAACCATTGATCTCAAAGAAGAGTTTGAGAAAGCCAACCAATCGGTACTGTTTGAAGGGGATAAGCGAAAAACAGGCATGGCGACGACCCTTGTCGCTGCTGTCCTGCAGGAAAGCACTGGAAAATCCACGATCGCCCATGTTGGAGACAGCAGGGCGTACATCATCGATGACAATATATGGAAAACAAAGGATCATACGATAGTCCAGGATCACGCGAACGGAGGGGCAGTACTTGACGAAGACTCGTTTTCAAACCCAGAACGACATCCAATACAAAAAGCACTCGGTGTGAAAAATCGCATCGACATCGAGGTGAATAGGAAACTCGCAAAAGACTCCATACTATTGCTCTGCTCAGATGGATTAAGCGACTTTGTGCGAGACGGAGAGCTTGCCGCGATCGCCCGTCAATATGACCCTGAGACCGCGTGTAAGAAATTGATTCAAAAGGCACGGGAGAACGGCAGCACGGACGACATCACCGTTATCATCGCTCATGTCACTGATGGGGACTAGAGAACCAATCATTCAAAGATGAATATCACACGAGCATGGAAACGATTTCTCGAAACAGATAGAGGACTGAATTCCGATGACGGTATTGGTGGTCTATTATTCACGTACAGGGCGGACAAAACGAATAGCTGAGGAGATAGCAAAAAAATTACAGGCTGATATTGAAGAAATTATTGACCTTCAACAGAGGTCTGGGCCGCTGGGCTTCATTCATGGCGGGCGCCAAGCAAAAAAGAAAGAACTTACCCAAATCAAGGCGTGTTCAAAGGAACCATCCCAGTATCATATCGTCATTATTGGAACACCTATATGGTATCTTACCATGGCAACAGCTATTCGAACCTATCTGCATCAAAACAAAGACCACCTGCTCCAAGTCGCGTTCTTTTGCACCTATGGCGGGATAGGAGTAGAACACACATTTACGGACCTAGAAGACCTGTGTGGGAAGAAACCGGTAAGCAAACTTGGTGTGGCCACCATGGATATCATACGAGGTACCTATTCCGGATCAATGGACCGTTTTATCAATGAGCTCACAAAAAAGGAATAGCGTGTCAATGTATGTGAAACCAGATCCTTCCCCTTGCCCCTGTCCAAAGACAAAATGCGAACGGCATGGGCTCTGTCAGCCGTGCATTGAGTACCATGCGAAAAAAGGGAAAAAGCCTCGGTGTGAACGAGGAGCTTCCTCGTGAGTAGGTTTTTTCATGGTGCACTTGGTGATGAAGACATGAGTGTCATTATAGGGAGCGATGGTTTGTTCCCCATTTCTGTAGGAACTCCTTTGCCGCCTTCCTTGTTTTCGGGCTTTTGCTCTCCTGTTGAGCTCGCACGAACTCTACTATGTTCTTCTTGTCGGTTGCGGTTTCAAAGTACACATCAAAGGCTTGTATGGCTGCAGCTTTGATGAGCTCGGTTTGTTTGCCTTGATGAACTGTGTCGGCTAGTAATAAAAGGTTGGTAATCCGTTTCTGCAGGTGTGGTTTGGCTTTCGCTATCTTTCCTGCGTACACCGTTGCCTGCACCGCGACCATGGTCCGGGTGCCACCAATATTTGCGAAATACGCATCAGCGATCTTTTCGAATTTCTTTTTTGAATCCACCGAGACAAGGTTTGCTACCAATGAAAGGGCGATGAATCGATGGTAATGGTTACTGCTCCCAAGCAGCCCTGCAAGAAAATCCCAATGCTCGTATAATACCAAGGGATATTCCAAAGAAAGAGATTCTAAGACCTTGTGACTCTGAAACCGTGTCTGATCATCCTTCGACAGAATGTTGTGCAAATGCTGTTCAAGCAGTGCATTGTCCTTGCTTGCTTGTTTCACGGCAGACTGTATAGATGAAGTATT
>DATKKD010000008.1:0-25372 GCA_035543435.1 Thermoplasmatota archaeon | reverse complement strand
AAACGGCATGGGGTTCTCCATATTACTCCGCTGAATGGTCAGAAAAACAAAGTCATTGGGCGCCTTATCCTTGTTTCCGAGACGGCAGAACAAAAACCAATGGGCGAAACGATACCCCTCGAAGATGGCATGATCGCCTCTATGAACGCGCTTATGTTCGCGGATATCAACGGAAACATCACGCACGTGAACACCTCGTTTCTGAAAATGTGGGGGTACACCCATGAAACAGATGTCATCGGAAAACCCCTGGCTCATTTCTGGAAAATACCGGATGAGTACGCGGAGGCCATGCAAATACTCCGGACGAACAGTGAATGGGTCGGAATGCTTACCGGAGTGAAGAAAAATCATACGACCTTCCAAGTCCAGCTTTCTGCTCAAGTGATTGACAATGAACGTATGAACCAAGGCTACATCATCGGGTCGTTTGTTGATGTCACGAAATACAAGACTGCTGTACAGGCGCTTACTGACAGCCAAAAGAAGTTTCGAGTCGTCCTCGATAACTCATTGTACATGATGTATCAGATTGACCTGAGGAAAGGATATTATGAATATGTCAGCCCATCATCGCTGAAGGTGATCGGGTATTCCTCCCAGGAGCTGACGTTTTTTGGCCTGAAGCAGATGGAAGAGCTGATTCATCCCGAGGACCGGGAGCGGGTGAAACAGCACCTGAAAGAACTGATGGATTCAAAACAAGCCGCATCAAGGAGCATGCGGGTTGTGGAATATCGGTTCAAACATAAATCCCTGGGGTACCGATGGATGAGTGATACCTGTTCAACGATTCTTGACAACCACGATGAGCCCATCGCTCTTGTCGGCAACATCGAGGATATCACGGAGCGAAAGAAAGTCTGGGACGCGCTCGTGAAATCCGAAGAAAAATACCGCATCTTAGCGGAGACGTCCGCTGACGGTGTCCTAACCACAGACCCACTTGGTCGACTAACGTACGTCAACCCTTCGTTCGAAAAAATGGTCGGCAGGCGTAAAAGCCAGATCCTTGCGACCCCTTTCAGACGCTATCTATGTGAAGATTCCATCTATTTCTTCCAGCAAGTCTTCATCGACACAAGAAGAAAAAATGAGAAGATCGAGAATGTCGAATTGGAGCTGGTGACCGAGGAAGGCTCACTCTTACCTATCGAAGTGAATATCGCGCCTCTCCAGAAACAGGATGAATTCAGTGGTGTCGTATGCACCGTGCGTGATATCACGCAACGCCGGGAAATCGAGGATGAGCTCAAGAAAAACGAGCGTCTGAAAACCGAGTTTATGAACATTGCCGCCCATGAGCTTCGATCCCCGGTGACGCCCATTAAAGGGTATCTTGATCTCATCATCCATGACAACGGAACCGATGAGAAAATAAAGAACTGGGCGAAGATCAGCCTTCGGAACGCAGAACGGCTGTTAAAACTCGTAAACGACATTCTGGATGTCGCTCGGCTCGACAGTGACACCATGCGGTTCGACATGGAAAAACTTGATCCGATCGAACTGCTCAGGGAAATCGCAGAGGACGTCAGACCAGCCATCACCAACAAGAAACTGGAGTTCCGGCTCAGCATCCCCGTGACGCTCCCCCATGTGGTCGGGGACAAGATCCGCCTCTCGCAAGTATTGAAAAACCTTATCGGTAACGCCTTGAAATTCACTGATACTGGGTACATTGCCCTCGAAGCTGAAAAGAAAGACAACTACATTCTCATCTCTGTCGCCGACACCGGTATCGGTATTTCACAAGGCGAACTCAAAAAGATCTTTACCAAGTTCTATCAAGCGTACACCGGTGAAGACCGGAATAACGAGGGCACCGGCCTTGGGTTGTTCATCTCGAAAGAGATCATCAAGAAGCACAACGGGAACATCTGGGCGGAAAGTGAAGTGGGAAAGGGAAGCCGCTTTATTGTGGAACTCCCCTACGTATATAAGATGACTGTTGATTTTACACACTAGGCCATGTAGGATGACACTATGAGCACCCTGAAGAATTCCGAGGTATTGGAAAGCATCTTACGAGCACTTTTCTCTGTGGCGAGTCGGAGGACCACTCAAAGTTTCGCGGCAACGGTGATTGGGGCGATCATCAAAACCCTCGAACAAAACTATGAATTTCTGCGGGACGTCCACATCGAAAACCCAGAGTACGTGAACACGGAAGGCATCATCAAAATATCAACGGAAGTCGATACCGTTGATAGTCCCCGTGTTGGGAAGGCGATTGAAGCGATTATTCGGATCGTGTACATGGACCTCGTGGGGAAAACAGGGTTATTCTTCATGAAAGAACTCAAGGAGCTTGCAGGCGAGCAGATCATCCTTGAGCTCAAGAGCTACGGGGTCGATCTTGCGATTCTCCAGACTGAGCAGCGGTACCTTCACCGGCAGCAGCGACGTCGAAGTGAGGTACAAAAAACAACCATGAGTGGTGACCTGGGGAAGCATCGCGATGACGTCAGTTTGCTGGGCTACACCTGGAAGAACGTCGGGTCCTGGCAATATGATCCTCTTCAAAAAACCTGCGTGTTATACAGTAAGGAAGGTAAAGAGCTTGATCGGCTGAATCTCGAGACCATCATAGAAAGCTACGTCACCAGCATCACCCAGGAGTACGAGGATCCTTCGAGCGCATATCAGGAGGAGGTCATCCTCACCGAGAAGGAGATTGAGCTGCTCAAGATGCTGAGCCAACGGGATATCGATGCGGAGACTGCGAGGGTCTTGTTGCATATCACCAAAGACGAGTTTGAGCAGATCATTCGACGACTATTGCAGAACGAACTACTGCATTACGTCTCCTACAATGAGATTGAGCTCACCGAGCAGGGGATCAGCTTTCTCGCGCAAAAGGATCAACCGGCGAATGCGGTTACCCTGTCATCCTAGATTCGTCGTGGCGTTCTGAGAGATTAAAGATGTAGAATTCCATCGCTCCACTGGAAAGCCCGTTTCCGTCATCATCGTACACCTTTGTCTCAATGGTGTGTCTGAGAAAAGCTTTTTCGTCCCACTGCCAGCGGTACGGGAATGTGGTTGTTTCCCCTTTCAGTTGACCGTCGATGTAAAATTCAGCTTTTTTCAGACGTTGATCATCGATCTGAACGCTCATAGATCCGATAATCACCGGTTTAAAGAAGGGGATGATTTTTCTGTTTTTGATATAGATGAACGCGTCAACTGTGACCTGTTTAATCTTAAAGAGAAGGAGCAGTGCGCCGATAGCGCCTACGAAGACGGCAAAGACGATTATCGTCCAATTCTTTTCCAGGAAGCTTTTTTGTGGCGGGAGTTGATATCGGAAGTAAAAGTAGGTAACCGTGGAGGAGAGAAATCCGTTACCCTCCAGGGCCTGAGCGTTGACTTCGAAGTGATACGTCCCGTTGACAAGGTATCCTGGGGGCGTGTAGGTAAAGGTCATGTTGTCCCTGGACGTCAGCTTGTCTTTCATGTCAAATGCGTCGAAAAACGCGGAAACGATGGTCACAGGGACATTGTAGGTGATGGTGATCGTGGGAGTTTCGACATTGATGACCCCGCCATCTGGTGGTAGGAAGGAGCCCTGCAGGGTGGGGTAGATGTGGTCGAACCTGAAACGGTACTCGGTCGCAGGATCATCGAGGACGTAAATAATCCCCTCGGCTCGCCAGGTGAGATTGGAGGCGATAGGCCGGTTCCCTGCGAAAACCGTGAGCGGTGACGTCGGGTATGCGTCCGGTGTCTCAAGGTAGATCCATCCTGCTTTCTCGACTGTGACTCGTATCGTCGCCTGTTCCGATGCCTCGTCGATGGTGGTGTTGTAATCGGTTCCGTCCGTACAAGTGACCGGAATGATGCTGTCAATGGTAACATCCCAGAGGAAAGAGGGGAGGTGTGAATGGTTCGCGGAGAGAAGGAAGCACTGGTCGCCGTTGAGTTTGACAGAGTTGGTGTGTACTGCAGCGAGCTGTCGATTTGGATCGATGAAGGTGTCGAACGTGCCGTCGCCATCGGAGTCATAGCAGTAGAATGGCTCGGCAAGCGAAAGTCCGTACTCGGTATTGATCGGGTCCAGACAATTCGTTGGAACCATATGTCTTGGGAGTCCACCGATCTTGATCTGGGTGGTGTTGTTACCCATTCGTCCTTCGTTGTCAACGACCTGTAGGGTGACGGTGTAGGTGTCATTCGCATAGTACACATGGATCGGGGTACTGCTATTACCTTGTGTCCCGTCACCAAAATCCCAACGGTAACTATCGATGGTTCCGTCAAGGTCGTAACTCTCTGTGCCGTCAAAAGTGATTTCCTGCAAGACGATTCCAGATCTTGGCCCACTCGGGTAGGCATAGGGTTTCATGGTGTTATTGGTGTTCCCGGCGATATCGGTCGCGGAAATGACGCAGAAGACGTGTTGTACTGTCTCTGGTGTGATGATTACTTTCTGATAAGAGTTGTTACCCATGTTGTCCATTTTAGCCGTCATTTTTGTGGTGTTGGTGTACCAATATTCTATCGTGACGTTCGACACAACAGAGTTGTCAGTGACGGTGACGCCGAAGGTGTAGCTGTGGGGGGTGTCCTCGGAGGACGGGCCATGCTTCACGATTAAGATATGTGGTGGTTCGGCATCGATGATTTTAACCTTCTTTGATGAGGTGACGACAGCGTTACCCCATTGATCCATGGCGTACAGGTGGTAGGTGAGATTTGCGATACTGTGATCAAGGGTCACTGTGGCTATGAAATAGTTCGACGCATTATTCACAAGGGTTTGATTGCCCCCTTTGCTGCCGTGGCTCCAGATGACGTAGACACGGAGGTTTGATGGCACGGTGTTCGTCGAAGTGACCGTGGTGTTGAAGGTAAACGGACTTGCTGGGGAGCCAGTCGTTGGGGAATTGTCCTTAATGACTGGTGGTATCCCTGGTTTGATCGAAAACGTGTAATTGTTTGTGCAGACCCAGTTGCGCGGGTCCTTTGCAGCGACCCAGCAGGTGTAATTCCCAACTATGAGGAATTGCTTTCTGCAGGAGTACGTGCTCCCCGTCTTATTTTGAAGAATCGAGAAGTTACTCTTCTGTCCTAACGGATTGATCACTGTGAGGTTCACTTGGCGCACCTTCGTGTTGTCGGTCACGGTGATGGAGAAGTCCGTGTACCCGCCGAGGGATTGCGACAGCGGTGTGATCTGGGCGACGCCCATGGTGGGTTGTATCGTGTCAAGTAATGCTCCGTAGTCCTTGTTCAGCGCATAGATAGTATAGGGTGTGTCTGCGATTCCATTGCTGTTGTTATCGTATGCTCCCTGCGAGGTTTGCTCATAGGTGTCCCAGTAGTTCCCGCTGATCATGGATCCACCGATGACGTTGGTGCCTGCATGTTGAGTGGTGTTCCAATGATTCCTCTGGATGCTTTTGTCCATCGCGTTGATGGTGTTATCATGGAAGTAGTTGTTGTACACGTAGTTTCTGATCGTGAAAAAATCAAGGTAAATGCCGTGTTGGAGATTACTATAGATCTCGTTGGAATAAATGGAATCATTGGTGGAGTTGTAGAGGCGAATCCCGGCATAGGAGTTAAACCCGATGGTGTTCTTGGCGATGGTGTTATTGTTATCAGCGCTGCAGTACATGCCGTCCTTCTTGTTGTTAAGGATGATGTTGTGTTGGATGGAGTTGGTCGACCCGATGATCATCATCCCGTAGTTGGTGTTTTTACGAATCGTGTTGTTGCTCTCGATGATGCACCAACTGCAGTTTTCCACTTTGAGTCCTGAGTCATTGTTGTGATAGAGTTGATTATGGAGGACGGTTGAGTAATCGCTGTAGTCATTCACGTAGATGCCTGAATGATTGTTGTACGAACAGTTGTTGCTGGTGATATAGTTCCCGTCACACGTCCTGTTCAAGAAGATGCCGTTCGCTTTGTTACGCCTGATATCGTTACGAAAGAGAGTGTTTCCACTTGATGCGTGGCCATAGATGCCGTTGCCGTTGGAGACGATGGTGTTGAAGCTCATGTTCTGGTTGTTGTTCGAGTGGTTGAGCGAGATGCCGTTGCCTCGGTTGTTTTCGATGATGTTGTCATATATGAAGTGACCACCAGAATTGCTGAGGCAGATGCCGATGTAGCCGTTCGAAATGATGTTGTCGGTGATGATCGAGTTCGCTGCATTGACTCGGATGATGCTATCATTCCATGTGGTTCCCCCATTGGTGATGGTGAAATGGCTGATGTTGACGTGATCAGCGTTCACCGTGATGACGGTATCCGACCCGTTACCGTTGATGATGGTGATGCTGCGGTCTTCCCCGAAGAGATCAATCCTATGGTTAATGGTCAGGTTCTCCTTGTAGGTTCCGTTGTAGACGAAGATTCTGTAGTCGTCGGACGCGTTGTTGAGGGCGTCTTGGATGCGAGTGTACATCTCCCCTTTTCCGACATAGAGGGTCGGAGGTGTGTCTGCTTTGCAGGTTTCTAGGTGGTCAAAAACATGTAGCAAGCTGACGCTGAGAAGCATGACAATGAACACTATGTAGAACTTCCTGCGGTTCATCCCATCCTGATGCATATCCACTTGCATATGCATATCCAGTTGTATCATAAAAATATTGCTGTGTGGGAGCATCAAACCAAGGGTTGCTATCGTTCCCACGACATCCGTGGATCAAGTACGGTCGTCCAAAACACACGGAATTTATTGCTTAGGAGAGTACCTTGGTCTAGGATGTCGTAACCTTTTCGTACTAAAGGATCGAGGTGTTTTCCCAGGCTGAGCTCCTTCAACCGTGTTTGTAAGAGATCATGGATGTCCGTGTACTCGCGTTGAATATCAACATACAGACGGTTGTCGCGTTGATAGGGTTGTGTTTTCACGCGCGAATCGTTTTTCCATTTCTCGAGGAAGTCTTCGGCATTTTTTTCCAGGGTGACTGGTGGACCAGCGTGAACGACGGTTCCAGAAAGTGTCATCGACCGTGGATGCAGCAGGATGTACACCGCTGTCTTATCGATGTAAAAATGGGTGTCGAGTATCTGAAACCCGTGATACGTGCACAGGTCTGTGATTGAGCGAACAGCCTTTCGGACCTGTGGGTAGAGGTTCTCTGGGATGATGTCCGGTCGAGGGATCTTCACCCCGATGTATTGTTCTGTACCGATTTCTTTTTGTATTTTGTGAAGCGGCCATGGTGAGAGGGGGTTCGGGAAGAAGAACGTGAGTCGTGGTTCCGATGCGTACGCCGCGCACGCTTTGCGGAACAAATCAAATTTTTCGTTCGAGAGCGCTGAAGCAACGTTTCGTTCAGGGTCCACAGGGTCGATGAATACGAGGGGTGTGTCAAATTGGGGGATAGTCGTCCTTGTGATGGTGAGCACCTCACCGTGACGCCACTGCCGCGCAGCAAGGATAAGGTCATGGAAGGTGCCATATTTAATTATCAGGATCTCGCACAGGTAGCCACTGAATCCTTCGATTTCAGCCTCGGCGCCGTAGCAACCAATTCCGCGGAGGAATTGTTTAATGAGCCTGACCTCTTTTTTTTGTGGCTCCTTCAGGTGTCTTCGCACGTAGTCCGTATGGAGAGGTGTGCGGTCTACCGCTGAGAGCTTCTGGGAGGCGGACTCGATCTTGTAGCAGGGGACGATCTCTGTCTTATACCCGTGGAACACGCCTCGGACGTACGGATGTTCCGCGTAACATTCCTCTTGGTGACTGAGGAGTGCCCGACCAATAGCGAGTCCTTTTTCTTGGAGGATTTCCCGTGGCACGGTGGCGGGAAACACGACGAACAGGTCGATGTCGACCGCGGTCCGGATGTAGGTGTCCTTGGCTGTCGAGCCGACCAGTTGGATGGTGATCGGCAATGCGGTTTTCGCTATCTCGTCTATCACACGGCTTCGCAATGAACGTATCGCCTGCTGGATTTTTGTTCGCTGTTCTTTTGTTGGGTTGATTTTTTTAAGCACCGCGTTTTCTATTGCTCGTGAGCCTGGGATCATTTACGTCTCCTTTGTGTGTCGTTTTGCGAGGTAGAACGCTCCGAACGAAATAAGGATTCCTCCGATGACATCGATGATCCAGTGGATGCCGAGGTAGATGACTGAGCACAGGACGCAGATCGCGGAGATGTAGGCGATGTAAGTGAACCGTTTATTGTGAGTGAGGGCGACGGTGTTGGCGATCAGGAACGCCATGGCGATATGAAGTGACGGGAAGCTGTTGTTGGTGGTTGTTGTCGCGTAGAAAAACTGCTCAACTCCTGGGATGACCGTGTTTAACGCCGAGGTCGACCCGTAGTATGTATAGACGTTTGAGATGGGGAGGAACAGGTAGAAGGGGAGGGCGAAGGCGTACACAAGGAGGAACCCGAACGCGAACGTTTTCATGGATTTTTTCTGATCCGTTAGGAGAAAATAGAGAAGCGAGAACCAAAGAGTGAAGGGGTACAACACGATGTAGATGAAGACGAAAAAATAGACAAGAACCGTTGTCCAATGCTGAGTAAACCAGTAGACCGCCGCGTCCTCGATGGTATGAACCATTGGGGCGAAATTAGTCCCAACCATGTTTGAAGCGATCGAGTCGAGGACATTGACCTCGAGAAGATGAAGCACGACGACTGCCCCGACGATACAGAGGTAAAGCGAGTGAGAGAAAAATATTTTTTTAAAGGAAGCTCTCGGCGTCTTCCACACGTTTCTTGGTACAATAAAAATGAGAAAAAGGAGTAGGAGGAGAAGGTTACTGAGCCCAAGAACAATTATCCATGCTGGTATTGTTCCATCACCGCCTTACAAGGGGATCTCCCTGAGGGTCGTATAGATCGGTCCCTGAGGGGTCAGATCGCTTTTCTTCAACGCCACTGCCTGGATCTCCTTCTGGAGGAATTCCTTCTCTTGGTACTTTTGTATCACGGTGAGAAGTTGGTCCTTGTTTTTTGCTGTCCTCACGCGTCCGATCGTCAGATGAGCAGAATATCCGCGTCTTTCTTTGGTGAAGCCAAGTGGTTCAAGTTTTTGATCAATAGCCTGCGCAATCCTTGACAGGTTGTCTCCATTGACGATGCCGACCCAAACCACCTTTATGTACCTCTCATTAGGGAACACGCCTGTTCCTTTAAGCGTCAGCATGAAAGGTTTGATGCCTGCAACCGATTCTTCAATGACCCTCCCTATGGCATCGATCTGTTCTTCGTTGGTATCGCCAAGGAACTTCAATGTAAGATGGATGTTCTCCGGCTCCACCAGTTTTACATCAGCGCTGGTCTTTGCAATCGCGTTTTCAAAGTCGATGATTGAAGGGGCGGCAGGGATCTCAATCGCGATAAACCCTCGGAAGACGGCCATGGGTGCTCGCTATCATTTTTTGTTACATAAAGATTGTCATGAAATCGTGGAACACGCATAGGCACCGATGGTTCCTTCTCTTCATCGAACATTGAAATCGACGTTGTAGGTCTTCTGAGGGTTCTCCTCATGGATATGGATCGCCTGCTCCATCGTCATGACACCTGCATCGAGGAGCGCCTTGGTGAGCCTCGGTACGGTTCTGGGCCCGAGGACGGCGCCTGGCCGACTTGGGTCATCGATGTAATCGGTTTCCATCATGAACCGGTCCCCTTTTCCGAGCGCCTCAACGATGTTCTTTCTGCTTGCGAGCACTGAAGGCATCAACCCTGAGTTCTCCTCCTTGGTGATGAGTGGTGGTGCGAAATGCTTCACGATTCGATCTGGTGATAGCCCGACTGTTTTCCCGAGGCTCACAAGCTCCTGGCACTGTGCAGGCGTCGTCGTTTCCGTATGCAGCACCACCGGGACTCCCACGTTTTTCGCAAGGCTCATTCCATACTGGAGAATGTCATTGGAATCAATCAGCACCTGCTCGTCGACAGGGAAATGCGGCCGACCGATTTCCCCGATCGCAATGCATTGCTTTTCCTCGCAAAGCCGAGACGCCTCCTCCATCCCCTTCTTCATGATGGTGACGGCTGCCTCCCGACCGAATTTTTCTGTCAAGGGGAGATAATCAACAGGGTAGGGTCCGACAACCACAAACACGGCGATCTCAAGGGTGCGGCGGATCTCCTCTGCCATCATAAGCGTCTCCTGGTAACAAGAGCGATACCTTTTTTCTTGTAACACGATCGAGGGCATCGGGTACTGAGTAAGTATAAAATGTGTCCCTCCGGCATTCTGGAATTCTCGGACCGCATCAAGATATCTGCCGTCCCTTCGGAGGTGGAGATGGTTATCGAATAGTATCACCCTGCATACCTCAGGGGATGAACAGAGAGGAAAAATAAAAAGATATTGGGATAATCAAGGTTTTTTATGCGTCGATGTCCACATCGTTGTGGGAGTCTTTTTTCTCCATGATGAGGTCCAGGAGGTCTTTTGCGAAAATGGTCCCGAAGTACCCCATGAAGAAGGTGAAGAAACCCATCGCGCTATAGACGACGATGGTTTTCATCGAACCAAATCCATCCTGGAACATGATGAACACGGCACCGACCACAAGCACGATGACAAGCGACAAAAAGCCCCATCGTAGCGCGTTCATTTTGAATCGAGCACCGACAAAAGGGTGGAAGGTCAGGGGAGCTTTTCGTCGTCCTTGTTTTTTGACATGCCCCGAAGCACATGATACTGGTTCAAGAGAACATTCCACCGATTGTGGGTAAACGCACGATGACGAAGGAGCCTGGTCTGTCGGTCTTTGTGTTTCTTTATGCAGGAAGCGTCGTCGTCCGGATGGTACCAACGGAAGCACCTTGAGGGGCGCGTGTTTCAAACGAAAATTTCGCGAGAGTCTTTTCTTGTTAATTTTTCTTATTGACACAGGTCTTCCTCCTAATGAAGCCTTGTTTGAGTGATCCCATGCAATGCAACGACAGAGGCCTATAAAAGCTTGTTTTGTAGCTACTTATGCAATTGGGATGCAACCCGTTATCCGTCTCGCATGCAACCTCTTATGCATACGTTCACCGTCATATGCTGATGATGGTTCACACATCAGCGATGATACTGATGATATCACCGTCTTTTAGCTGATGGTCAGCACCAACGACCCGATGCGTCCGTGCATCGATTGCCCTGATAAAATGCTCCCCCAAGTCGGTATGGACCTTGAACGCGAGATCTTTGGCTGTCGACCCGCGGGGGATGAGATGCGCATCGGGGAGGACGCGCCCTTCCTTATCAGTGAGATGGTGCTCGTCCTCCACAGGGTACACCACGATGAGGTCAAGCATCCGCACGGCTTCATCGATGCATCGCTGTACCCCAGTGAACCCGTATTTCGCAAGTACGTGCGTTTTGATGTATTCCAGCGCGTTGAGTTGTTTTTCCGTGACGCCTTCTTTATTCAACAGCGTAAAATCGTTCGCGCCAGGCGTATACGCAATGATCCCCTTCTCGGCAGCGCTGTTGAGGGCCAGTTCACTTTCAGCACTGGTCGGTACCACAATATAATTTTTCAGCTCCTTCATTTTTGCCATGAGATTATCAGGCGCCTTATCGCATTTGTTGAATGCGATAATCATTGGTTTACTGATCGCCCGCACATAGTCAGTTAATTTGAAGAGCTGCTCGTCCGTCCAGTGGGAGGGATGGTCCCGGTCAAGATTGATTTTTCTCATCGCACCCGTGATGTGGTCCTCTTTGATACCAAGGCCCGTGAGTTGGTCCGTGAGCATCTTTTCTATTGTTTTCTCTTCCAGCTCGCATCTGCGTGCGATGATCTCCCAGCTTTTTTTGATGATGCCGAACAACCAGTAGTTGATTTCCTTCTCAAGGAACTGGACGTCCTGGAGGGGGTCGTGCATCCCGATGCCAACCGGGTTACCCTCAGCATCGGTGCTGCCTGAGGCATCCACGATGTGGATGAGCGCGTGCGCCTGCCGAAGGTCGTCGAGAAACTTGTTGCCGAGTCCTTTCCCTTTATGCGCATCCGGAACAAGACCGGCGACATCAATCGCTTCGATGGGGACGAACCTGACGCCCTGGACGCAGCGGGAGTTCCTCGGCGTGCAGGTGAGATGGAAGTCTTGACAGGGGCAAGGTTTTCTGATGAACATGACCCCACGGTTCGCCTCGATCGTCGTAAACGGGTAGTTCGCGATCTCCGCATGTGCTTTTGTCGCGGCATTGAAAAACGTGGATTTTCCGACGTTCGGCTTCCCAACAATACCAAGTTGCATAATGCCTTCTCCACCGTTTCTTTTCGGATGTTGACGATATCGACATTAAATTTGCAGTGTTTAAGCCTTTCAGTCGCTTCATCTTCTTCGGATTCCTCCGTAGGATGCCTCTTTTCGAGGGTCGTTACCGTCTGATTGGAAAGAAAAAAATAGATATACGACATGTGTATATCCGGATAAAACTGCGACGATTGCACGCACGGCTTACATCGTACGCGGGGAGTTTTGTACATGGTTACAAAAACAATAGAAGAAGAACAGGACCAACCACAGCAACAAAAAGAGGAACTACCACCCATCGACAAGTGGATAGAGTCCATCAAATTCAAAACAACAGAAGAAATCAAGGTACCCGAGAGCCTCCTTGATCAGGTCATCGGCCAGGATCAGACCGTGGCGATTGTCCGAAAGGCGGCGGAGCAGAAACGACACGTCATGCTCATCGGAGACCCTGGTACCGGGAAATCCATGGTCGCCAGAGCCATGACCGAGTTTTTACCAAAAGGGGAGCTTGAGGACATCATCGTCTATCCGAACAACGAGGACACCAACACGCCCACCATCCGTGTCGTCCCCGCGGGGAAGGCACAGGAAATTGTCAAGGCGCAACGTGAGGACGCTCGACGGAAGGTCGAGCAGCAAAACACGATGATCCTCGGTATCGTCCTCATGATCATCATCTTCTCACTCATTGGAGCGATCACCACGGGACATTATGAGTATGCGATTTTCGGGTTCATCGCCGCGGTCCTCGTGTACCTCATCGTCGCACGGGGCGGGTTCTCACAGCGACGAGAACTACAGATGATCCCCAAGATCCTTGTCGCCCACGAGAAGAATGATGTACCTCCGTTCATCGACGCCACTGCGGCGCACTCAGGCGCATTGCTGGGTGACGTTCGTCATGACCCGTTCCAATCAGCTGGTCTTGAGACGCCGCCGCATCAGCTCGTCGAAGCTGGCGCGATTCACCGGGCTCACAAAGGCGTCCTGTACATCGATGAGATCAACACCTTAAGTCTACCTTCGCAGCAGCATCTTCTCACCGCCATCCAAGAGAAAAAGTTCCAGATCACCGGTCAGTCAGAGCGCAGTTTCGGTGCGATGGTGAAAACCGAGCCTGCTCCCTGTGATTTCATCCTCGTGTCCGCTGGTAACCTCGATGCGTTGAACGGGATGCATCCTGCCCTACGATCGCGCATCAGAGGGTACGGGTATGAAAGTTATCTCAATAGTGTTATGGATGATACCCAAGAAAACCGTGAGAAATTGATTCGTTTTGTCGCCCAAGAAGTGAAGAAGGACGGGAAAATCTCCCATTTCGACAGGGCAGCCGTTGCAGAAATCATCCATGAAGACCAACGACGAGCAGGACGAAAAGGAAAACTTTCATTACGTTTACGCGAACTTGGAGGACTGATTCGGGTTGCCGGTGATATCGCCTATGAACGAAAAGAAAAACCAGTGACCCAACAACATGTACTCGCTGCAAAACAGATAGCCCGGTCATTGGAACAGCAGGTTGCAGATCGTGCATTGGAATCACAAAAAAGCTACCGTTCATTCCGAACCGCTGGAGAAGAAGTAGGTGTGGTCAACGGCCTTGCGGTGCATTCCGCGGACCCGTCCATGAGCGAGTTCTCCGGGCTTGTGTTACCGATCGTCGCAGAGGTAACGCCAGCAGGGTCGCAATCAGAGGGGAAGGTCATCGCGACCGGGAAGCTGGGGGACATCGCGAAGGAATCCGTGCAGAACATCTCCGCGATCATCAAGAAGTACATGGGTCGGGACATCTCGAAGCATGACATCCACATCCAGTTCATCGGCACCTATGAGGGAGTCGAGGGAGACTCCGCGAGCATCTCGCTGATCACCGCGGTGATTTCCGCCATGGAGAACGTCCCGGTGCGCCAGGATGTCGCGATGACAGGTTCCATCAGCATCAGGGGAACGGTGCTGCCTATTGGTGGCGTCACCGCGAAGATCGAGGCTGCTGCTGAGGCAGGCATGACGACCGTCCTTATCCCGAAAGCGAACCTCAACGATGTGCTCATCGAGGATAAGTACAAGGAAAAGATCCGGATTATCCCGGTTGAGACGCTCACGGACGTGCTGCAGGCAGCGCTCGTTGGTGAAGGCAAGGAAGAATTGCTGCGGAAGCTCCAGGAGATGCGTCCGCCGAAAATCATCGGCAAGCTTGAAACGGAGTCCGAGCATAAGGTACGTACGCCAGTGAAATCAGAGGAAAAAAAGCTGGGCAAGCAACTGAGTCCGGACGAAGAAAACAAAAAGTAATAGTAATGCCTCACCATTCTTCTTCATGTCCTAGGTATGAAGGCGTTGTACATCGGCCGTTTTCAGCCGTTCCACAATGGTCACTTGTCGGTACTGCGGTTGTTGAGCAAAGAGTACGCAGAGGTTATCATCGGTCTTGGGTCCTCGCAGGACCATGACTCCGTCGAGAACCCTTTTTCTGAAACGGAGCGTGTTCAGATGATCAAACAATCCCTCGATGCGGAGGGAATCCATAATTATCGTATCGTCCCGATCCCTGATATCCATGACCCGCCACGGTGGGTTGAGCATGTAAAGGCGATCATCCCGGATTTCGATGTCGTGATCGCCAACAACCCTTTCACGAGAAGATTGTTCGTTGAAAAGGGATACGTGGTGAAGGGCACCCCTTCGTTTGAACGGACGCTCTACGCGGGAAAGGAGATACGACGACGGATGCTTCACGATGAGCCGTGGGAAACGCTCGTCCCGGCTTCCGTTCAAAAGATTATCAATGATGTAAAAGGTGTACAACGCCTAAAATCCATAAAAAATCGGACAAAAAAACCATAGCCGATTTTTCTTTGTTCTGATAATGGTTGTACAGATACGTTTATATACAAACAAGACACCCGTTGTTTTATATGTGGATGAGGATGAGCCGAGTGAGCAACAAACTTGCTGGTTACCTTGAACTTCTGCGACCTTTCACCCTGCTTGCGCCTCTCATTGTGTCTCTCTGTGTCATGGTCGCGAGTTATACCTACACGAAAACGATGTCCCTCTCTGCATGGACACTCTTATCTATCATTCTTCCAGCAAGCCTCTGTTTTGCCCTCCTGAACGGTGCCTCGAACGCACTCAACCAGGCTACGGACTGGCAGGAGGACAAGATCTCGAAACCATACCGACCAATACCCAAAGGCACCGTGTCCCGCAGGGAGGCGTTCATCATTTCCTTTATCCTTTACTCAGCGTCTCTCATCCTGTCAACAATCATCAATAGTTCCTTTAGCATCATCCTGTGTGTGATCGCACTGTTCTCAATCACCTATTCAGTACAGCCTCGGGTAAAAAAGATCCTGATCCTGAATCAGGCATGGGTCGCACTCCCCAGAGGATTCTTGGCAATCATGGGATCGTGGAGCGTCTTTGGAAATCCCCTGCAGCCGCTTCCTCTCGCGATGGGTTGTATCGCTACCTTGTTCCTCTTCGGTGGAACGGCGACGAAGGACATCCTGGACGCTCAGGCAGACAAGACTGTTGGGACCAAGACCTTGATTAACGTGCTTGGCATCAAGAAGACCACGTTCATCTCCCTGTGTTTCATGATTGCGGCGTTCCTCCTGATATTGCCCCTTGTCCTTTTCCAGATACTATCATCTGTTTTTCTGCCCCTGACACTTCTGATTGTTTTCAGCGGTGCCATCGGCTGGAGCATGCTACACACCCATCATAACCAGTCCTACGAAAACACCTCCGCGTGGACGTTGATGTATGCGACCTATTTTCTTTTTGCTCTTGGATTTGCCGTCATCACGATTGTTTTCGCTTCTTAAAAAGACGCCATACTTCGAGAACGACGGCACCAATGACGGCGAGGGCTGCGAGGGCGACAAGATAGTACCCGATACCAAAACCCCAGGTTGATTGCAGATGCACCTCCGCTCCCCGGATCATGACCAAGATATCTCCCTGACCCTGAACCGGGCCGATGCTTGTCTCGCATAGTTTCTGAATGCCGACGAAAAAAGCAGGAAGCAAGGCAGCAACAATCACCATGCTTGTGAGGCTTAAAAGGAACGAATAATTCCGTTTCTTCATTTTTTTCAACAGCACGCTGGCTAGAAGAACTATGCAAAGCAAAATCACTACAGGCATCATGACTCCAAGGAACGAGAGGAAGATATCAGGTAGCGCCGCAAGCGCATACGAAGTCTCACCAGTATATCTTGTTTGTTCGACCATCACGCCAGGGTTGATGTACAGTGCAATAATGCGTTGTGCAACCGGTGTATCACTCGAGCCGGAGAACACCCACCATGGTTGAAAAAGCGCAAGCACCACGAGAGCAACCGCGAGGCATTTAAGGAAGGAGGGAACCGAGAATTTTTTCGATACCACAAACACCAGAGCCGTCCCGAGGAGTACGACGATCAGTACTTCGATGAAGAGCGGGAACTGTGAGCCTAACGTGGTGACAAAGGTGAGGTCCCGACTGTTGGTAAGCACGACGTCCTCTGTCCCAATCAGCTGACCATTCGCAAACGCTTGTATCTTGTAGGTCGCCGGTGGCAGGGAGATCTCTGTGCTCGTGGTCTGGAAGACCATGCGGTCGTCACGGAACACCTTAAACGAAATACCGCCTCGATCGACGACGTTGCCGGTGGAATCAAAGAGATCAATCGTCAGGCGGTACTCGGCAGTGAAGTTCATGAGAACAGGAGTATTATCGTTAGGGATTGTCACGAGGAGTTGATCTACGGTGTCACCGTAATCGAGCTCCAGAGTATAATCGCCGGCGAGAATGGACGGGAAGATATAGATCCCCTTCCCGTGGTCTTCAGGGGTGAGTTGGATCGTCCTGTTTTCTCGGGTCATGGAAAGGGTCGGAGTAAGGCCAACCCCTGGTGGCAGGCCAAGTGCGTCAGTGACTTCGACGGTCAGGTCGTACAAATCGACAGAGACATCTAGGTTTGTCTTTCTGAGGCTATTTTTCAGAGTTTTTTCGTACACCATGAAATCCTTGTAATCAGCGCTGACTGTATAGGGATCCTTCGGGTTGTACGGCGCTCTCAGGGTAATCCTGCCGTCGTCCTGCGTGACGTTTTCATCCAAGAGGGCGCCATTTCGATTCCTTAAAGCGACATGAATGCCTGATATTCCTCCCTCATGTTGATCGTTGAAGGCGATGGTAATGACGCGTTCCCAGGTGCAAAATGCATGCACCTTTGTGTCAGTATTTAGATCGACGTTCGAAGCCCCAGTAAACACCGTGCGATTACCCATTTTCCAAAAGACTTTGATCAAATAATAGCCCTCGGGGACAGTAAAAAATGTCCGAGATGCTCTGACGAAGAGAGACCGGTTTGCTACTCCAGCCGCAACAAGATTGTTGTCACGGTACAGCTCAATCCACATCACGGGAACGTGAAGGCCTGTCCTATTCGCAAACCAAGGAAATGAAAAATGCGTCCCGCCGAGATGGGTAATCACGGTCATGTTATAGTGTTTCTCCGGTTGCTCAAACGCTGCTTCGCCTGAGAAATACCGTGATTTCACCAACGTCTGATAGTAATGGGATTCATTTTGAACTGCAGAGTATCCCCCGGTGCTAGAGAAGAACACTTCCGCATCAAATTGAACAACAAGGTTGTATGGTATATTCAGATCATGATAGTAGCCTGGCTGATAGGAGTTTCTTCCGAAGTTGAGAGACGCGTAGTCCACCTCAGTTCCGAGAAAATTGAAGTACTGTTTTTCTGCGACCTTAAGTTGGATGCCGTCACGCTCATCGGTCCCTGAGACCACCACCCCTTGATTTGAGCCGAATAAGACGGCGTTCGCCACCCCATGATCTCCTTGCCCGTAACTCAACCACGCCTGGGTCCCGAGGTCAGCGTCGTCCTGATACGATATGATCCACTCGCGGTCTGTGGTATCAGGGTTCTGATCCATCTGATATTCTTCAATCTGGTTGTTCATCCCGTAGAAATTAAGGTACGGATAAATGACTCCAAAGTTGAGGGCATCGATGGATGCGCTCCGTGCTTTCAGTGAAATGATCGAACCGAATCGCCCGTCAAGGTTATCCATCCCTTGTACGGTCGCGTTTTTCAGCATCTCATGCCTCACGTGCACGTTCAACCGCTTATCATTGAGCGGGTCGTAGTAGTATTTGTAGATCGCTGTCGTCCGCACGTCTCCCTTTTTCGATTCGCTCATGACCCCAAAAGCGACCATGAGGTTCCCGTCGACTAAGATTTTCTTGTTCAAAAAAACCTGATCCGATGAACTCTCATCTTTCTCCCTGCTTCCGTTGTAATACGAGAACGCGAAAGACACGATTTGATCAGAACCGAGCACATCAAACTGTTTCGTCCCTAACTTTTGTTTCACCACCACTTGAGCAGATGACCGATCCAATATCTGTCCTTGCTGCCCGACCCCATAAATGCTGTAGCCGTCCTCGGTGATGCCGTAGAACCGGGCTTGGGCGGAGATCTCGGGGAGGGGTGAGTACGAATAGTTCTGATCGACCACGCTGACGTGATCGGTGTAGGTAGGACTTGGGGTGATATCACCGTTGTAATAAATGAAATACCGCTCGGTGTTATCCGCAAACGCTGGCACCAGAAACACCACGTTGCATTCTGCGACATGGCTGACGTCGCCTGCTACCATTTTCAGGTTGTAGATTTGGGAGTCGAGTTCATGCCATTCATCATGGAACCAAGCACAGACTCGAATGGATGTTTTGTTAACATCCTCCGTCCAGCAGGGATTCGCGAAGGTGATGCGCAGATCAATGGGCTGGTAGTGCGAAAGAGAATTGTTCGTCTCAATAGGCAGCTGAAGTTCCTGTCGATAGCTCCATCCGGGTTTCCATTCTGGGAGTGGATTTTCTTTCGAGGATCCTAGCAGGCCTACGGCTGGGAGAAGAAGCAGCAGTAGCACGCTGGTTACCAGTATCGTTCGACCTCGCATTGGTCTCTCCTATGAGATTTTTATACTGTACGTATATAAAATAGTTCTTTTCCGGGTATAAGAACTTTATTTCAATAAAAAAATCCCTATAAAAATAGTTTCCTCCTGTCGTTTTCTCAAAATCAGCGTCGTTCATCCAAGAATCATCAAATCTGGGTGATGAACTGAAGGTACCCCAGTTCCCCAAAGATAATGAGGGCGGTGAATCCCACCGCGTAGAAGAGGTAGGTGACGTACATCAAGGACCATGCAGGGACGTTTTCAAGGGTTTCGCTCTCCCGTTGCTTGATCATGAAATAAAAGACGAAGAGGCTCGGGATGATGAAAATCGTCAGCGGAAGGAGGTAGGAGTTCATAATTTTGAAATGAACAAGCACGGGGATGGAGGCGAAGGGGAGAACGAGGAAAGGCAGGGAGATGTATGCTGCTTTCCTCAGGCCGAAGGTGTTGATAAGGGTCCGTGTCCCTGTTTTTCTGTCCGCCTCACAATCAACGATGTCTTTCGTGGTCATGGCTCCGATGAAAAAGACAAAGGCGATGAGCCCGATCGTCAGTGGCACACTTTGAAGAGGGTTGCCAAAGACGCTCCACGCTGCAAGCACGCCGAGAAGCCCCCTGGGGACTGCGACCCAGACCTGGTTGACGAACAGGAAGCGTTTCATCCGAGGTGGCAGGGAGTACACCACGGTAAAGATCATAATGAGAAACACAAACACCCCAAACCAGGTGTTAATGGTCACAGCCCGGAGCAAGGCGAAGAGGTAGAAGATGTAGGCGATGCTTTGTGCCTCATCCTTCTCGACGATGCCCCGTGGGATGGGGCGGTATGGCTTTGAAATCTTGTCAGCCTCGACATCGGTCGCCTGGTTCAACGCGTTGGATGCTCCATTGAGAAACGCAAGGGTGAGACTTGCCTGCCCGATGATGATCCACCAATTCGGTGTTGTATCAAGCTTGTTATTGTAGATGAGGCTTGCGAACATGATAAACATGGAAACAAAAAAAGGCGCCACCAGGGTGAACGGTCTGAGAAGATCAAGGTACCCCCTAAACTTGGCCGAAAGAAACCGTGTTTTCGCATAGGGCTCTTTCATGGTCAGTTTCACAGACATCATGACACCGGTTTCTCAGCCTGGTAAGGAGGGGAATAGGAAATACACTTATATGGATTACTCAGAAACCCCGTATCAGTACGTTTCTAATAAGCCGTATATATATTTATCTATTTTGGTGCAAAGTTTGTAAAAAATCCATCATTCCATCGGTTTGACGATGTAGTCGTGGCAGATACGTGCGGAATTGATTGCGCAGTTGATGCCGATGCCAGGGGCTTTCACACAATCACCGATCACAAAGAGATTCTTGATCGGGGTCTGAATCTCTGGTTTGGTGTTGTCTGTCGTTTTCGCAACCCCGTCGAGATGCCAGACCGCAGGATACAGAACCCACAGGAGATGCGAGCGGTATTGAGGGATAAGATGCTCGAGGTTTTTGTCCAACAGTCGTCTCAGCAGTTCCAGTGTTTTTTTCTCACGCGCCTCCTGTGGCGTGCAGATGATGTACGCCTGCACAAGAAACTGAGAAGGAGGGGAGAGCCCTGATTCCGGGACCGCTGCCATGAAATCGATCATCCCGACTGCGTCGTTTCCGTCGACGCCCACGTCCCGCTCGATGAAATGGAATGTCTTGCCCAGCAGCGAAGAATCGATCTTGGTGAGCGCATAGTATGCACAGAGGCTGCCCGTCCCTTGCAGCGTGGTGAGGAGGGTTACGTACTCTTTGGGAAATTGGTTTTTATCTGCGATGCTGAAGAGGTGCTGTACAAGGACGGTGGATACGATTCTATCGAAAGGGAGATCCCTGCCGTCGACGGTGACCCCGACGGCATGGCCATCGTGCATGATGATTTTCTGCACGGGAGTTCCTGTGAGTATCTTCCCACCCTGTTGCAAGACGGCATGAGCGAGCTTCTCATGGATAATGCCTAGTCCTTTTTTCGGATAGCCTACTGGTTTTGAGCCTTTCAGCAGGCTCCGTTGGGCACGGAACATCTCCCCCGTGGAGATTTTATCCAGATTGTTGACGGTGGAAATCGAACGAGAGAAAATCTCAAGGATGAGCTTCATTTTTCCCCGTCCATAGTGGTTGATCGTCTCGGTCATAGGAATGTTGTCCAGACGTCGCATCGTTTTCTCGCTAGCAAGAAGCAGACGGAGGATGTTGGGGAGGATTTTAATCTTATCAGCTTGGGAGAGAAATGGGAAATCGTACCCGTGCTCCTTGATGAACCCAACGCTCGACTCAAACACCTCGATGCAATCTCCGAGAGTCTCAAGGACATTGTTGAGATTGGACATCACCCCACCACCAATGGCGTGGTACCCGAGATCAAGGGTGTACCCCTGTAGCATCCGTTGGTTAAAAATCGTTGGAAGATCCGGTTCCGAGAACGCAACGTCCATATGGAACCGTTCAAGCAATTTCACATAAGAATCTAAGGTGCAGGAGGAGGCATCAAACGACAACGCTCGACCGCCAAGAACCGGTTCTCGCTCAAACACTGTGACCGGGTACCCTTCTTTCGTGAGGAGCGCTGCCGCGGTAAGCCCGCTGATGCCGCCACCGATGATGCAGACGGTCGGTTTGTGCTCCGATGCCATATTACATCCTCGGCCTGAGCAGTTTCTCTCCAGAAAGCGGGGTGAAGACGATATACCACACAAAGGGGAACAACACGAGGATGACCCCCGGGATGATACCGATGAGGGGGATGAGCATGATGGGGACAAGCGAGTAGCGGAGGAATGACTGGATCGCGATGTACTTCCGAATCGTGTTGCGTTCGAACTTTTTGAGTGATAATAGTTTGACGCTGAAGAACAAGACGCCGAAGATCGCAAGCGCTAGGATGATGAGATTCCAGAGCTGCCAGGGGAAGTACGCGTGATCGAAGATGATGAATGGCGCGAACAGCAGCACCGCGGAGAACAACCGTATCCCCATACTGAAAGCCTTGAAACTGAAGGGGATGAAGAGGTTCTCTCCCTCAACCTTCACACCGGAGGCAAGCGCGATGTTTTTCACTCCCAGCTTGTAATCATGGTCAGCGTCTTTGATGCCATTTTCAACGACATTCATATGAAGAATCTGGTTGAAGGTCAAGATGAAAATTATCCAGGTGATGAGGACTGGGGCGCCAAAGGAGGCCGCGCCGATGAGAAAAATGAAGGACATGGAAATCGCGACGAGGAAATCTGAACCTGCAAAGCGTTTCCCGTACATATCGTACGTGCTTCCCAGGACCCCCGCGAGTATGATGCTGATGAGTGCGACGAATTTGTACTGATCCAATGGTTCGCCGTACCAGAGGATGAACAAAAAGAGGAACGCGAGCATCACGCACAGGAAGCAGATGAACACCGCGGTTTTAAGGCTGATGGTCCCGTCCACGAGCGGTTTGCCTTTCAGGTCTGGGCTGAGTCTATCAAGTTCGACGTCAGCATAATCGTTGAGAATGAAGCCGTAAATTGCGGAGAGACTCCCGATGATGAAAAGAATCGTGAGTGCGACGAAATCATGGACGCCTACGGTGAGTGCGCCAATCACCGCGGGGATGCCAAGACCACCAAGACCGGGGATCCGAAGCAATCGAGTGTATGCCGTGAGCTTGCTCATATGAGGGAAGGAAAAAGTGGTGTCCTTTATGAGGTTTTCGAGTCTCGTCACATGGTTTTTGGCTGCAGCAGTGTGCCGTGTAATGCGAGATTCGAAAGGACGAAGCCGAGCGCAGGGCAGAACATGAGGATACCGGCCCATGGGTTGAGTCCCATGAGCATGATGGGAACGAGCGTAAAGTTGATCATATAGTGACTGCCGATGTATACGCGTGCCTTCTGCCGTTCGAACCGTTCCAGCGTGAGAAGCTTGTGCGAGAGGAAGAACATCACGATGCCCACCATGATCAAGGCGATCCACTGGACGTACTGATAGATGGGTTCTATGGGTGAGGTCAGACCGAAAGCAAACGGCAGAAACACGACCGCAAGGTCAACGAGTTGAATGCCGTAGGATAACGCCTTGTACGAACGGGAGACGATGAGCTTTCCTTCTGTCACGCGTACACCCATATGAATCGCGACGGTGTGTGCCCCGTGGCGATAATCGTTCTCGATATCCTTCATGCCACCGGCGATCAGTTGCATGAAGAGGACTTGAATGGCGGCAAGCAAGCAGACGACCCAGGTGAGCGGTGTGAAGGCACTGAGTGAAGCAACCGTGGTGCTTGCTCCGTACATCACAAGGAGGAAAATACCGAAGGCAACAAAGAAATCTGTTAGAAGGATTTTCTTGCTCACGAGGTCGTATAAGATGATGAATAAGGCTGAAGCAACAAGTATTGGGATGGAGTACAACCGAGAGGTGGTCAGGGCGATATAGAAGGCAAGGAGAAACGCAATGGCCATGGACACGAAGGCGAAGATCCAGGCATTTCGAAGGGAGATGGTGCCGCTCACCAGCGGTCGATCGCTGATTTCTTTTGATGATTTGTCTAAGTTGTAGTCGAGAATATCGTTGAAGACAAACCCAAAGGTATGCCCGAAGAATCCGACTAGGAATAAAAGGAGCAACATCAGGATGTTGTATTGCCGTAGAGCAATCGCGCCCATGACCGGCGACATCCCCGTTAGCACGGCGTTGAAGGACCGTGCTAATTTCAGATATTCTCGCAGCATACGAAAGGACGTTAAACCGCGTAGGTGATAAAAAACTATCGTAACTTTTTCTCCAGAGGAATGAAGATTTTTTTTTACTCGCTTTCAGCAATCATTGATTTGATTTCCGATATTGATTTTTCATGAGAAAAACTTCTTATATTCAACACTAGTTGATTCTCCCCTCATGCCAAGGATCATATTCCCGTCTGCTAGGTCCAAGAGGAAGAACAGCGACCTTGCAGCAGAACCGCTTGTTCCACAGGATGACGCGTACCATGGGGTGGTGAGCCTCGCGGACGTCGAATGGTGGTACTTCGATGCGGTTTTCGAGGGCGGGTATAGCGTGCATGTCGGTGTCCGTATCTTTCATAGCGGAGGACGAAGCGGCATCGTGAGAGCACGCTTTGAGATTTACAAAGACGGACTCGTTGAAGTAGCAGCAGTCAAAACCGGCCTGTTAAAAGACCTCCGTGTCTCCAAGGCCATCCCCCTCATCCGTTTTGATGATCAGAACGTGATTGCGTTCGATGAACATCGATACAAAGCAACCGGGGAATGGGTGTATACCGTGTCTTTTGAGATCGAAGGCCATGCAGTGCATCTCACGTTTACCGGTAGTACGAAAGGATGGAAAATCGAGACGTCCCGGAATTCTTGGGCAGTCGCCCTCCCAAAGGCATGGGTGGAAGGCACCATCCGTCTCGGTGAGACTGTGACTCAAGTCCGTGGGATCGGCTACCACGATCATAACTGGGATTATTCGTTGCTCACGACATGGATGAGAAACATCGGGTGGTTCTGGGGTCGCCTTATCGGTGACTCGGGGACGGTGATTTGGGCACAGACCATAGAAAAACAGGAGAAGAAAAACATCGTTGTGGTCGTCAACCAGGAATCCAAGGGTGACGCAGGGGACTTTCTCACGATACCTTCGCGGGACATAACGTTTTCTGTGAACACGTATCGAAAGAATCATGGACGATGGATTCCCACGGAATTCTCCTTTGACATCTCCCATGTTCCTGCTTCAGACCGTTCTCTCCCGGTCGAGGTTCACCTCCGCTTAGTCACGAACGAAATACATCATACCCGGATTTTAGCGGTGCATTACTGGCGGTACCATGTAAGGACAAACGGTGCGCTTTCCATCGGAGCTCTGTCAAATAGATTTGACAACAAAATGCAGATCATCGAACTTGTGTGTTTCAAAACACTCCGCCAAAAATAGGCGCCGTTTGGTTACAGAAACGCGAGCTGGTCGATGATGTCGACGTCTTCGACGTTTTCTGAATACGACCCGACCGTGATTCTTCCAGTGCTCTTCGCGTGATGCCGCCAATATTTCACCGAAGGGATGGTCAGGTAGTGATAGTTCAAAGATTCGATAGCGACATCGATGAAGACGCCCCGTGTGTCGACCTGTAACCTGTATTTCTTCGTGACGTGTTTGCCGCGGTCCCTGATAGATTCTTCTACTTGCATATG
>DATKKD010000007.1:0-12488 GCA_035543435.1 Thermoplasmatota archaeon | reverse complement strand
CGTCTCCGTCACCGGGTTCACGGTTCAAGACAGCGGCCAGCTCAACAACGCCGCAGGAATCTACATCCACGCGAATCGCTCCTCCATCATGGGGAACACCATCACGTGCACCCAGACAACCGGGATGGAGGGCATCTGGTGCTGGAACACCTCGGAAACCCTCATCCAAAGGAACACGATAGAGAACTATTACTACGGCATTGCACTGGAAAACAGCATCTCCAGCGCCCTCCAGGACAACAACGTGACAGGCACGCGCGCGTGGGCGATCCTCCTTGGCAACACCAATGAGAGTGGCGTCACAGGGAACGTCATGACAGGGAACACCGGAGGACTCTACCTACGTGATTCGCACAGGAACATGATTTATGGTAACACCATCAAACAGAACACCCATGCTATCTACCTGGCGGAAATCGACGGCACGACCGGAGGTAACAATATCACGAGCAATAACTTCATCCGCAATACAGGGCCCGGTCCCTGGTTCTTCCTTGGCAATCAGTCACACTCGAAGAACCTCTGGGATAAGAACTATTATGGACGGACACTGCTGCACCCTAAAATCATCTATGGCCAAAAAAAGATCCTTTCACTCCCTGGCGCGCCCTTCCACCTGCCACCGATGGACATCGTGATCCCTTGGTTCGCGTTCGACCGGCATCCAGCCCAGACACCGTACATATGAGAGGACGCTTTTTTCTCTGAGCAGCGGGAATAAACCTTTTAAGGAAGCATCACTTCCTGGCCCACTATGGCGAAGCGACGCAAAGAAGAAGGCGAACAGGAAGAGCAGGTCGACTTCCAGATCCCTAAGTTCGACGAACAAGCCTTCATGAAACGGGAACGACGCAACATCAAGACCCTGTTCATCTCGTTTCTCTTCGGCCTGCTCCTTGCGGTCATCTGCTTCGGGTTCTGGGTCCTGCTCGTCGGCAGCTTCTTGCAATGGGAGCTCGTGCTGCTCGTCGGCGTCATCAACATGGTGTGGATCCGCTACATCTTCCTGAGACTCCACATCGATCTCGCTGATTTCGGCAGGCGTGGCTGGCTCTACAGCTACGCGACCTACTTCTTCACCTGGTTGCTCGTCTTACTGATTCTCGTGAACCCCCCGTTCTACGACACAGAGTCCCCGCACGTGGAGCTCGCGGTCCTCCCAGGCGTGCAGGTTCCTGGCGGCACGATCTATTTCGCCGCGCACATCATCGATAACGTCGGGATGAACACCCAAGGGATGAGGCTTGCGATCACTGATCCAAACGGGACAACGACCATGGCGCAGTTCACCTATCAACACAACATCCTGCGGTACAATTATTCAAACCAGCAAGGTACCCTGGGCGTCTTCCAATACGTCCTCACCGCCCCTGACGTCAACGGCCACACGACCTCAGTGAGCGGGTCGTTCATGTACGAGAAAGACGCCCTGAGCATCATCTCCACGATCCCTACAAGCATCAAGAGCGGCGATGTGATCACCATCAAGGCAGATGAAAAAATAAGCGCACAGGGTTTCCGGGTGTACTACCGTATCGACAACGGACCGGAGCTGAACGTCAGCCGCAAGGACGCCGCAAGCAAGGACAAATACGATACCTCACCGGAGTACCAAGGATGGACATCGGACTCCGTCCATAACCTCCGCGTCTACGCCGAAGCCATATATTATTTTGCGAACAACCCGGCGCGGTTCTCCAACACGGTCGAAGACCCAACGAACTACACCTTCGCCACCGCGAACGACCCGAACATCGGGACCACGACACCGCTCGTGGAATGGAACATCACCCTGTACCTGCTCCATAAGAGTCAGCTACCGAACACCGTGAACTACCAGGTGCCGTACCCCTACAGCCAAGCTGCGACCCCTGGCTTTGAGGTTCTCGCAGCACTCATCGCACTCATTGTGGCCGTGCTGCTCGTGAGACGGAAAAAATCCAAAAGAAAGACATGAACGAAATAGCATCTTTCTGTGCTTCATTCAAAAAGGAAGGGAGCTCTCGGAGACAAAACCCACGGGAGCCGGTGCGGTGCTGGTCAGAAAAGGATGTTTTCAACGGAAAAACCACTGACGCGTACGTGGTCATCCTCCGCACACGCGGGTGCTCTTGGGCGCTTACCTCCGGCTGCACAATGTGCGGATATTTCAACGACAGCATGGGCGCCCCGATCTCGGATGCTGACCTCATTGCGCAATTCGATAAAGCCATGGAACAGTACAAGGGTGAACAGATCGTTAAACTCTTCACCTCGGGCAGTTTCCTGGACGACCAGGAAATCCCAGATCCCGCGCGAACACATATTCTAAAAATCTTGGGTGAACGGACACAAAAAATCTCAGTGGAGTCACGACCGGACTACATCACCGAGACCGTGTTATCAGCGGTACAACCCCTTGTCGAACCGAAGACCTTCGAGGTCGGCATCGGACTTGAAACCTCCAATGACCTGCTGCGCGCCCAAGCGATCAACAAAGGATTCACCTTCAAGTCCTACACGACAGCGGCGAAACGACTGACGCACCTTCGGTTCGGCGTGAAAACATACGTGCTCATGAAACCGCCGTTCGTCACCGAGAAGGAGGCGCTCGACGACTGCATGAGGACAGCCAAGGATGTAAAGCCGTACGCCACGATGATCTCCTTGAATCCGACGAACGTGCAACGCCACACGTTGGTCGAGTACCTCTGGAGACGGGACCAGTACCGACCAGCATGGCTCTGGAGCATCGTCGAATTCCTCAAAGAGAGCAAAAAAATCACGGATATTCCTGTGAAATGCGATGTGGCCGGTGGTGGCAGCATCCGTGGTGCCCATAACTGCGGCACCTGCGACCATGCCGTGCTTCAGGCAATCGCGGAGTTCTCCCTCTCACAAAAGACCTCGGCATTTGACGACCTGTCGTGCTCCTGCCAAGAGCAATGGCGCGACCAGCTCGACAGCGAGACCCTCAGCTTTGGCTCCCTGGTCGATTACGGGCGGTGGACGCTGTGAAGCACACGGTGCAACTTGACGATATCGTGGTGCTTGTGGATGAAAGCCTACGAAAAATCATCGTTGACACCAAAGGGAAAACCGACAAGATCAGGGGCGTCGGTGTCATGGATCCGAAGACGCTCATCGGAAAGACCTACGGCGAGAAACTGACCATCGGCAATAAACTGTTTTGGCTGTTGGCACCGTCCCTTCAGGATAAACTCCAAGGGCTCTTTCGGCAGGCACAGATCATTTTACCTCGCGATGCCGCGCACGTTCTCATCAACTGCGCCATCGAACCGGGTCAGACCGTGTTTGAGGCAGGGATCGGATCAGGGTCACTCACGATTGCTCTCGCCTCGACCGTCGGCCCACACGGGAAGGTCATCTCTTACGACATCAGGCAAGCGTTCATCGACCACGCGATGAAGAACCTTACCCAAGCAGGGCTCGCGGACCGCGTGAGAACGAAACTCAAAGACGTCACCGAGGGTATCGACGAGCAGGATCTCGATGCGGTGATTCTCGACATCCCGAACCCCTGGGCTGCCGTGGGGCACGCGTGGAAGGCGCTCAAGGTCGGGGGATACCTTGGGTCGTACTCACCGTTAATATCGCAGGTGGAACAGACGGTGAACGAAATCGCGAACCATCCGTTCATCGAATGCAAGACCTACGAGAACATCCAGCGGGAGATGGTCGTCTCCAAGCATGGCACCCGGCCCAGTTTCGAGATGCTTGGGCACACCGGGTACCTCACCTTCGCCCGGAAAGTCCTTTCCTTGTAGCCGTGTTTCTCCTGGAGAACCTGCCGAATGCTTTAAATTCCTTGTGGCTATACACTGGTCAACCAACGGAGGCTCCTTAATGGAGGAAGTTGTTATGGCGAAACGTGTGTACAATTTCTATGCAGGGCCAGCGACGCTACCGCTTAACGTCTTAAAGAAAGCACAGGAAGAGCTTCTCGATTTCCATGGGACCGGGATGTCGGTCCTGGAGATTTCCCATCGGTCGAAGGAATATGACGAGGTCCATAAGAAGGCTTCAGCACTCCTCATGGAGCTCATGGGAATCCCCAGCAACTACAAGGTCTTGTGGCTGCAGGGTGGCGCCTCCACACAGTTCTTCATGGCGCCGCTCAACCTTCAGGTTCCAGGAAAGTCCATGGAGTACGTCAACACCGGGAACTGGGCGAAGAAAGCAATCAAGGAGGCGAAATTCTACGGAGACGTCAAGGTGGTTGCATCCTCGGAGGACAAGAAGTTCACGTACATCCCAAAGAACGTCGTGTTCAGCAACAACGCAGCGTTCGCTCATATCACGGGGAACGAGACGATCGGGGGGATCGAATGGCAGGAATTCCCGAAAGCCCCGAGCGACGTACCCCTGGTCTGCGACATGTCCTCGAATTTCATGGACAAGGTGGTTGATGTGAAGAAGTTCGGCCTCATCTACGCGGGCGCGCAGAAGAACCTCGGGCCTGCCGGGGTCACGGTCGTCATCATCCGCGACGACCTCGTGAACAGGGTCCCTGAAAATACACCGACCATGCTGAAGTACAAGACCCACGTAGAGAAGGACTCTTTATACAACACCTGCCCGTGCTTCACGATCTACATCTGCGAACTTGTGCTTGAGCATCTGAAGTCCCTCGGCGGAATCCCAGCGATGGAGAAACAGAACCGGAAGAAAGCAAAGATGGTCTATGACGTCATAGACAAATCAAACGGGTTCTACAAGGGTGTTGCACAACCGGATTCCCGGTCGATGATGAACGTCACCTTTAACCTCGCGACCCCGGAGATGGAGGCGAAATGCGTCGACGAGGCGAAGAAGAAAGGCCTCATCGGGCTCAAGGGTCACCGGGACGTCGGCGGGATGCGGGCATCCCTGTACAATGCGATGTCCATCGAGGGAACACAGGCGCTCTGTGACTTCCTCAAGGAATTCCAGGAGCAGAACCAGTAACCCTGGTCTTTCCTCCTTTTCTCTTTTTTTACGAAAATCCTTACTTTCGCTGACCTCCCCCTCATAGGTATATAAGCAAAGAAGGACCTTACAGTATTAATTGACAAAAAGCTGCGGGGGACATGCCAGCCGAACAAGCTGGCATTTCTGCCACTTTTCTTAGAACTTATCCAACGACTTCGTCTTGTGCAGATTCATCAGCTGCTGTGCGGTCTCCCATGAACGACGCACATAGGGAGGGAAATCCCCATATTTCACTAACCATGCCCTCAGGAACCGCATCGTGATAGGGTCTGCGGGATACCCGCTTCCGAGAGGCATCCCGAGTTGTTGCTCAAGCTCCTTTGCTATCTGCCTGATGTGCTCATCCCGGGTCGTCTTGGCGAGAATCGACGCCGCGCCGACCACCGGATAAAGGTCATCAGCCTTGTGCTTCGAGATCATCGTCGGTTGATACGTCAATCGTGCAAGGATATCTCGGCCGAACCTCACCTCGTTGACATCAGCTGCGTCCACGTAGCACACCTCAGGGTGGAGTTTCTCGATGACCTTGCTAAACACGAACACCTCAAGCTCATTCATGGTCATCGCCCTGCGAAGGTCATCGATGTCAGCGGCGGGGAGCACGATGATCTCATATCCGCGGACCACGGCCTTGATCGGCTCCTTGAGGGTTTCTCGCTGGTGGGGTGTCAGCTGCTTTGAATCGCAGGCACCGATTTTGACAAGCTCAGCATCGGTATCGGCACAGACGCCAGCGACCACAAGCGGACCGATGACGGGTCCGCGCCCTGCTTCATCCACACCGCATATCATTACCTCGGGAAACAGATGGAAGCTAAAAGATGTTACGGAGGGGACGATAGGCAATTTTTTAATACCGGACCTTATTCAGGCCAATGGTGCCGCCGTAGCTTAGCTGGTGGAGCGGCTGATTCGTAATCAGCAGGTCAGGGGTCCAAATCCCTTCGGCGGCTTGATAATAATTAGCATGGTATAAATTGTTTGGCTTCAAACCATTTCAATGCTCGACCTATGAAAAAAGGGGTCCCCCTTTCACGACGGGGAAGAAACCTCGCGATGAAAAACGGATGTTTTTGTTCTTATGATTATGTCATTGGCTGCCATCGGGAAGAGAAAACGAATTTACCAATGAAAGTGCAGGGGAAGGGATTTGAACCCACGTTTACCAGTTAAATTCTAAACAGAGGATAATAATTACTCCTGTAAAGCCTACAATTTCAGAGATTCTCTAACCATATTATATTTATTTTTATACTCATTTTTATTTTCTTTTTCATGGTAAACGATTTTTAGGATTCGGGGAGCACTTAACAGAGCGATTATTTTGGCTCAGTCTTGCTGTCTATCTTTTTTACAATCTCCTGTAATGTTCTCCTGACAAGCGCAAAAGGAAATGGCTTGTTCAAAGGAAAATGAAAAGATGATTTTGTGACTTGATATTTCTTAAGTTTGTCCAATGATTCCCCCGCACGAGTGGGAGGGATATATACAGCAATATATTTTTTGGATACGCTAAAATAGATAAGTCGCCCTTTAAATCCAGAACCCCTATATTCATAAAATGGCATTCCGTAACTAATGCATTCAGTTGCTTTTGGCGCAGCTTTTTTAATAATACGACGAAGCATAATAAGCGTGTCCTGGACTTCTTTAGGCATATTTGCAATATATTTATCTACATCTTTTGGCGCTTTTTTCATTTTTTTACCACTATGATTAATTTGTCTTGAAAGATTTTAGGATTTAAAAACGTAATTCAAAAACGACTTGAAAATATATAAGAAATATCCAAAAATAATTAAGGAGAAAAAGTGCAGGGGAAGAGACTTAAACCTCAGGTTCAAATCTCTTTCTTATAGTATTATTCCTTCGGTAAGACTACTCCTGTTGGGAGTGAAATAAAGAGAGGGTCAATACCCCAACAGATGTCGTAGGATTGGGAATGCGTTCGGGAACCGTTCAAACAGCCACTCAAAGAACCGGAAATGCGGAGGTTCATACGATTGGGGCATGGTAACCGGCATCGGATCAGACCACGAGCCATCTCTCGAAGGATCTCTTGCCAGGACCTGGATTTCGTATGTCCCTTTTTCTGTCCACGTGTGATTGGCACTAGAAACAGCACCTGACGCATATGGTCCATAATAGTATGTATATGTCCCATCACCCCAAGACCATACATAATATACATAGTCGCCGTTTGGGTCGACAGCTGAGGTGTTGAAGGTGTAGCTGACACCTACTTTCCCTGACGCAGCTCCCGACGGAGTACTCGGTTTATCTGGAGGTTGGTTCGAGCGAGACGCATTGGTTTTTGCCACGTAAATGTCATAGCTGCCCTGGCTGGAGATCATGCTTTGGCCGAATGTTGTCGTTCCCTCGAAGCACCCACCAATGTAGACGTTTCCTTGTGCGTCGACCGCAATTCCAGATCCACGGTCATCAGCCATTCCACCCGCATTAGTCGCACCAATGCACGCTCCACCTGAGTTAAATTTCAAAACAAAGACATCCCAATAACTAAGGCTCCAGAGGGTGACACTCCCGAATACTGCTTGAGATTGATAATCTCCAACGATTTGTACATTACCATTTTTATCTAAAGCGATATCTTTTGATCCTATGAAAAACCCGTCTCCACCCTTTACCCATTGCCAAGTCCCATTCATCGTAAGCTTTGCGACGAATACATCGCAACTTTTCAGCGTGATTGTGCCGAAGCTTGCTGTAAAGCTGCAACTCCCTGTGAGATAGGTTGTACCATTTTCATCGGTCACAATGCTTTCAGGGACATCATAATCGCCTCCACCTGCGCTCGTAGTCCATTGCCAGGCTCCATCTATGCTTAGTTTTGATACAAAGACATCTGGTTTTCCATAACCCGATATAGAGGTATTGCCGAAAATCGCTGATCCCTCGAAGTATCCAGTGACGTAAATATACCCATTTCCATCAGTTGCTATGCTTGTTCCCTGATCATACTCATTCTCGCCACCTGCACTTTTTGCCCATTGCCATTCCCCGGCATTGGTTAGTCTTGCGATAAAAACATCTGAGTAATATCCCGGGGCAATGAGTGCGATAGTGCCGAACGTAGCCGTGGATTCGAAAGAACCGGTGATAAAAATATCTCCATCATCATTAATCGTGATCCCTTGCCCAGTATCGCTCTGTGATCCCCCCGCACTCACCACCCACTGCCAGACCCCGTTCGTATCGAGCTTTGCGACGAAGATTTCCTCAACTCCTTGACCGATAAGAGTAACATTACCGAAGGTTGCTGTATTGAAAAAAGTACCAATTACATACACGTTTCCAGACGTATCTACAGCAAGATCAGAGACTTCTGAATATTCACCATCGATACTGACGGCCCATTGCCAAATCCCATTCGCATCTACCTTAGCGATAAATCCGGCGTAGGTATCACGGCAGATCAACGTGGAATTACCAAAGACTCCCGTCTCATTGAAATGATACCCAATAATGTAAGCATTCCCGACTGTATCAATCTCAATCTTATTACTCCAATCAAACCCTGGCCCTCCACCGCTTACTATCCACTGCCAAGAGAGGTCATCCAAATTATTACATGTAACGTCCTGTAGCGAATTGTTACTGATTTTTATTTGCTCGGAAACATAGGATTTGTCTTTATCCTCTGGTGAATGCGTTAAACAAACTCCAGTGCTAGTTCCTAGGAATAAAATTATTATTACTAGAGCTCCTCCCTTCTTTATAAGTCCTATCTTCATGCTCGTATCCCTTTCATCCAGCTTAAAATAAAATATCTATCATCCTATATATTTTTTTCTATAAAATATTCTTTTAGTTATAAATATAAAATACAGGGGAAGGGATTTGAACCCCAGTTTACCAGTACGACAAAGAATGAAAGAGAAAATCCTTCACTAAAAGCATTTTTGTGCGAAATCAAAATGACAACCCCCCGATGAGCGAGAGTTCTATGTTAATTATTTACTCAAGACAGCCTTAAAATCATTAGCTACCCCGAAGATTTTAAAACAATACCCCCAAGGACCATGAGGAATAGAGTAGTTACCAAGAGACAGATAGCCTGTAAAATTGTAGATGTAAAATTGAATTGGCAGTTTTGTTCTATCGTAAACAACCTTAGAATTCAAATCTTTTATGAAGAAGCAATACCATTGACCATTCATATCTTTTTCATTATCTACGTAAAGTTTAAGCTTGTAATACCATCCAATCGAATTATTCATAAAATCAAAATCATGTTCGATGTGCCAAATGGAATTAAATCGATACATGAATGAGACATATCCAATGCCACACACTCTATAGCGATTATGTAACAAATTCTGTGGGGTTGATTCTATTACTTTGGAGTTAACGCTTGGTGCGGCTACGACACCGATGAACAAGAGAATGATTCCAACCGCCAACCATTTCCTATTCATTGATATTCCTACGCTAATGAAAATTAAGTATTCTTCTCTATATAAAATCTTCTTTCAAGTGATTTGTAGGGTAATGTACCAGTATTTAGAAGTTCAAATTATTTATTAGTCCCATGGCAGGTTTCTCCTGGGAAAATAAGAAAAAAGTGCGGGGGAAGGGATTTGAACCCCAGTTTACCGGTTAAATTCTGACAGAAGGATAATAATTACTCCTATAAAAGACTACAATTTCATAGGTTTTTTAAGTCAACCCTGGGATGTCATAGGGTTTAAGTGCTGGTAGCCAGTCGAACTGGGTGAACGGGAAGAGGCCGAGAATCAGTTTCGGAAGGAACCTTGGTTTATCCCAATAATTTTTCCACCAGATGTTTCGGGAACGGAATGACAAGACAAAGTAGGTGTTTCCTATGAAATTATTCCTAGAGATTACATTTTTCGAAGATGTTTCTGGGGCGATTGCCCAAGTATTTCCTGAGAAATTATTGAACTTAATGGTGAGATTTTGACAAAAATCAAACACCAAACCATATTTACTCTTCTTAAATGTGTTACCTTCGATGACAGCGCCAATGGCATACCAAATGTCCATGCCTATCACGCTTCCCCGAATAGTATTGTTTTTGACAATGAGATTTATGGGGCCATTTGAAAAATCTAAAGCGTAACTATCGTTCTCAAAAGCATTTCCTGTAATGGTGTGTCCGCTGGTTTCCGAGTAAATCCCCTCTGCCAAGTCGACTATGGTGTTCTCCCGGATGATATTCCCTATATATGCCTGTTCTTCGCTCCACTTCATGCCAATTCCATATTGGGACTTTGAGGTATTCCCAAGGATGGTATTATGTTCAATGTCGTTGTTTTTTGATTCTAAGGACAAGATTCCGTATTCTGTACAATCATGAAAATAATTATGTGATATCGTGTTATTGACTGCAGATTGTTCTAGTAACAAACCCGCTTCGTATATATGATGGCTGCCCCCTGTATTCGTGAAAGAATTATCATGGAGAACGTTACCGCTGCAGAGATTTGGACTGAAATCCCCTAAGTCAAGAGCACAAGATATTGTATGAAAAGAATTGTTGTAGAACTCATTCATGTTTGAATTGTGGTACACACCAATTCCCCACATAGTGCCAAATATGGTGTTGTTGTGAATTTTGCAGTGCGAAGCGGAATATACGGCAACACATTCGCTTTCGCCACTGGTCACGTTAAGGGAGAAATTGTCAAAGATTATGTAATCAGCACTCAGATTGACAACGGGATACGATATACCATGTCCTTCATAATTGATGAGAGTAGTTTCTTTGTTTTCGCCTAGAAGATGGATGGATTTCTTGATTAGTAATTTCTCATGGTAAGCCCCATGATACACAAAAACCGTGTCCCCATCGGAAGATGCATTAATCGCATCCTGTATCTTGGTATAATTCTCTAGCCCACTCCCACCAACATAGAGCCAGTGACCACCACGGACTGATGTTTTTCCTATCGTCTGTCCACTTGATGAAAATACTGCTGTCCCGATGAACAAGAGAATAATGCCAATCACCAACAATTTACTTTTCATCTGTTTCCTACCCTGATGGGTAAATAAAGACTCCTGCTCTATTTAAAATCTCCGTTCAAGTGATTTGTACTAGTATTTAGGAGTTCAAATCGTTTTCTAGCCCCATGGCGTGTCTCTCCTTGAAAAATAAGAAAAAAGTGCAGGGGAAGGGATTTGAACCCCTGGAATAGATCAAAATCAAAACCATAGGTAAACAACGCTGTCATTAATTAGCACGAAAGTTGGGTTATATTTATATAGTTAGAAAAATAGTGACTAAAACAAGGGTTTTTTCTATATTTTTAGGGGGATAAGTTGAACTTCAAGTTGGAGTTCGGCGGACGGTGTTAAACTTAAAGTTTATATTGAAATCGTGTCAACGCTTTCCCTTTGGTTTCCATTTCGACATTACTCGATAATTTGCAGAAGAAAGATATAATACAAAATTTAAGAATTTCAGCCGATTAATGGGTAGGGCTTTGTACCTTTTGTAAGAAGCCTTTCGGCGGCTTATCGAATAAAAGTCAAAAGCCTGGTGCATCCCTCTTAAATCTATGGGATACGCAGGATGCAGATTTTCTCGGACTATGATACCGTCTTCATGCAAAAATGAACGGAAGTTGACGCATTTTTCAACAATGTTTATAAATATTCGGTGCCGTGTTAAGGAGGCAGCATCGAAAAAAAAGGAATCCGGACAGGGTGATAATTGATGAAGGTCGTATGGAAAGGGTCGATCTCGTTCGGGCTTGTAAACATACCAATCAGGCTGTATGCCGCGGTGGAACCGCAGAGCAAGGGATTCAGGTTGCTCCATAAGAAGGACAAAGTACCCATTCAGTATAAACGGTGGTGTCCGAAACACAAGCAGGAGGTTGCATGGGTGGAAATCGTGAAGGGCGTCGAGATGGGGAAGAACAAGTATGTGGTGCTTGAGAAGGAGGAGCTGGAGAAGCTGAAGCCGAAAAGCACGGACGCGATCGACATCGTGCAAATCATCGACGCCTGGCAGATCGACCCTATCTACTATGACCATCATTACTTCATCGGCCCGGACAGCGAAAAGGAGAAGGCGTATTTCCTGTTCAAGCAGGTGATGGAGGACTGCGCGAAGGCAGCGCTCGGCAGGTTCGTGCTCCATGAGAAGGAGTACGTCTGCGCTATCGAGTCGTACAAGGAAGGCCTCCTGCTGACGACCCTGAACTATGCTCATGAAATCCGCGCTATCACGCATATCGATTACCTGGCGGACGCGCCGGCCCTCAAGAAGGAGGAGCTTAATCTTGCGATGCAGCTCATTGAGAAGCTTGAGAAGAAGGAGTTCGACATCACGGATTTCCAGGACACCTACATGGATGAGCTCAAGGAGCTCATCAAGAAAAAAGCCAAGGGAGCGGTCATCGTCGTGAAACAAAAACCGGAGAAGGCGACAAAAGAGAAGAACCTCATCGAGGCGTTGAAGGCGAGCCTATGACACCTCTCAAAACGTATCGAGAGAAACGGGATTTCAAGAAAACCACTGAGCC
>DATKKD010000006.1:0-5673 GCA_035543435.1 Thermoplasmatota archaeon | reverse complement strand
GTTCATGCCTCGGATGGCCCCGATCACGTTCGTCGGCGTTGTCTTGATGTTGTAGGCAATCTCCGACGTATAACTCCCGCTTGGACTGATGTCAAAAAGGTACTCCGCAATTTTCTTCCGAACGCTACTTCTCCGCAATGACCTGATCACGAGAGGCTTCAAGATATCTGGAGAAATAACCGCATGATCTCCGTCGTGCATCCCATCCACGAAACCATACATTGAATCACTGAGTCATTAATAAGCTAATCGATTTAAACGACACAAAAAAATGAAGGAAGGTCAAATGAGGGAAGTTCTCACAACTCATAATCCGTGTGTTCGGAATTTTTTTTCGCTGTAAAAGAGTGAGGGATGGGCTAGGCCGGATTCGAACCGGCGACCTTCGCCGTGTGAGAGCGATGTCATAACCAACTAGACCACTAGCCCTTCACCTGAGATTGGTACGGGTGTGAACTTAGGAGGTAGATAAAACGCTTTTGGTCTTCCAAGCACAAACCTTATCAAGGAACACGCATATGGGATTCTCCGAGAAGAACTTCTGAGGAACCTGGTATGGCACGATGGAGCATCTTAAGGCGCTCAAAAGCAACCAAGGAGACCAATCTTGGTAGCGTCTCCTTGGAGACGAACACCCCAGCGCAGCACATCATCGGGCAACAAGAGAACCCTGGGCAGAAAGATGTGCCGGTGATGGAGTACAACGAAGAGTTGTACGCCCAAGGGACTCCTGTCAAAAAACAACAGGCACGGTTCGAGTCCAGAAGAGAACCGATGCAGCGCACGAGCTGGGAGGACCCCTGCACTATCGAGCGCAATGTCGATAGGATTGGAACCAAGGATGAAACCTTGGCGACGAACTCGCAGGTGAGCGACCAGATCGAGAGAAAAGTCGACCGGCTCATCGCAAAAAAGAAACTCGAGCGGTAAATCCATAGCAGTGGTTTTAAATCCCTTTTTTTATTTCCAAAATCAGGATGGTCGAATAAACATGATCGCAGTTCTCCGCATCGGACATCGAATCGGCCGTGACAAGCGTATCACGACCCATGTGGCTCTCGTGGCCCGTGCATTCGGAGCTGACCGGATTCTCGTCTCAACGAAGGACGACGTTCTTGAAAGAACCATCCAGTCGATCACGAGACGGTTCGGGGGAACATTTCAAATAGAAACCGGGGTGAACCCGAAAAAAATCATCCAGCAGTGGCATGGTACCGTCGTCCATCTCACGATGTATGGGGAGGAGCTCGACAAAGCGGTTGCCCAGATCGACCATAACGATGATCTGCTTATCATTGTGGGTGCGGAAAAGGTCCCTCCGTACTATTACGAAGCAGCGGATTTCAACGTCTCGGTAGGAAACCAGCCGCATTCTGAGGTTGCTGCGCTCGCGTTGTTCCTTGACCGATTCACCAGAGGGGCATGGGTGAAGAAGCAGTTCTATGGAAACATTGAAATTATCCCGTCGAATAAAGGGAAAAATGTTAAAGCAAGACCGTCCGTGAGATCCCCATGACTGCGATTCCGACACCAGGGCAATGTCTTCAGATGCTGGAAGATGCGGGATGCTCCGATGAGGTGATTCGCCATTGCAAGGCTGTGCGGACTCTCGCAGTGAGGATCGCCAAGAGAGCGCATGCGAACATCGAGCTTGTCGAGGCTGGTGCGCTGCTTCATGACATCGGCCGGAGTAAGACTCAGGGGATTATGCACGGGGTGGAAGGCGCACAGATCGCGATGAAGTTAGGTTTATCTCCTAAGCTTGTGTTGATTATCGAACGCCATCTAGGAGCCGGGATTCCAAAAGACGAGGCGGCCACCTTAGGGCTACCACTTAAGGATTATCTGCCGACGACCCTGGAAGAGAAAATCGTGGCGCATGCGGACAATCTCATCGATAATGACCACAAGCAACCCATAGAAGAGGAAGTGCAGAAGGCGTTGCAGAGGGGACATGTGAAGCACGCGGAACGTCTGATGCAGCTCCATCGAGAGCTCAGTCAGCTCTGCGGTATAGACCTCAATGACATCTAGGCTTGCCCGAAAAGGTATTATAAGGACCGAGTAGTACTGGGAAAACCACATGCAGGGGTAGCCAAGCATGGTCAACGGCGCAAGATCGAGGGTCTTGTCCTGTAGAGGTCCGCGAGTTCAAATCTCGTCCCCTGCACTTTTTTCAAATTTTAACAGGAGAAACTCGCCATGGGACTTAAAAAATGATTTGAACTCCTGTTTACTAGTAAAGTTATGTTCGTTTCCCCGCCAAAGTTAGTTATTACCATGGTTAGTTAGCAGGAGAATAGCGTATGCATGGGTACGAAAAAAAGAAAAAAGAAAGAAAAGGGAAATGGATTTCCCTATTTCTTCACCATCGAGAAGATGAGTAACTGCGTCCCTTTCGCTGTCTTCTCTTCGTCAGCGACTTTTGCAGTGATCGTGATGGCACCAAGGCCGAACACCTTGAGTGTCGCCACTGTGACGGTCTGTCCACCCGAGATGTTGACGGTACCACTCATGGATTTATTGATCAGTTTAAGGATGCCGCCCTTCACATGAAGCGACCAGGGGACGTTCGTCATATTGACTACCCCACTGTTTGTGATCTTAAGCGATATCCCCATGCCCCCCGTGATACTGAAGTTCAGACCAACCTTGGTGAACACATAGGCAGACCCTGAATTCATTCCACTATCGTCATCGTAGGGCGCTCCAATCACGGCGGTGTCACCATCAACAAAGGTGGAATCGCCAAACTGATCTCCTGCTTTACCGTCTAAGGCGAGAAGCTTCTGCTGTTGTGTCCAGGTGGTGCCTATCCGGGTGAACACATACGCAGACCCCGAATCGGTTCCTTTAACATCGTCACCAGGAGACCCAATAATAGTGGTATTACCCGAAAGAGAAAAGCTGTAACCGCTAAACAAATCTCCTGCTGCTCCGTCTGATGGAAGCAGCTTTGCTTGCTGGGTCCAGGTGGTACCGTCACGGACGAACACATATGCAGACCCGGAATCAACCCCGTTTTCGTTATCGTCTTTATATGCTCCTATAAGAGCGGTATTTCCATTAATAGCGGTATTCCAGCCGAAATTATCCCCTGCTGCTCCGTCAGAAGGAAGGAGTTTTGCTTGCTGGCTCCAGGTGGTGCCCGTGCGAACAAATACGTATGCTGACCCTGAATCAACGCCGTTGTCATCATCATAAAAGGCCCCAATGACTGCCGTGTCGCCTGAAAGAGTACCAACTGAAAATCGATCACCTGCTTGACCATCGGAGGCGAGCAATTTTGCTTGTTGGGTCCAGGTGGTACCATCGCGGACGAACACGTACACAGACCCTGATTTGTTTCCGTTATCATTATCCCAGTTTGCGCTGATAAGGCAGGTATTGCCGTCAAGGGAGACATAAAAGCCAAATTGGTCTCCTGTAGCACCATCTGATGCGAGCAGTTTCTGCTGTTGTGTCCAAGTGGTGCCGGTACGGGTGAACACATATGCTGACCCGGAATCGGCTCCATTGTCATCGTCGTGAATGGCTCCAATCATGGCAGTATCACCTTGAAGGGAAAGGCAATAACCAAAATAGTCCCCTGTTGCACCATCAGAGGGAAGGAGCGTCGCTTGCTGGGTCCAAGTGGTGCCTGAGCGCGTGAATACATATGCACACCCTGAATCGACTCCGTTATCATCATCGTATGGCACCCCTACAAGGGCGGTATCGCCATCAACAACGACAATACCTCCTAACTGATCGTTTGCTGCTCCTTCTGAAGGAATAAGCTTTTGCTCTTGGGTCCAGATTCCTCCCATACTTGTTTGTGGATGGCTTGGAATTATTTCGTGGATCGCACTCATTTTTACAGATGTGACTGCGGGAATCGCAGTAGCTATCAATAGCATGCAGACAAATATTCCTATGATTTTGTTTCTCATGTTTCCTTCCTTTCCTTCTTTCATTTTTTTCTTACTATTGTTTTGAGAGAGATAGCAGATCTGTTATAACATTAGGGGCAATATGAATAATTAAAAATACTGCCAACTGCCCTTTCCTCGTTTTTTTTCCTCCCCCAAAACATGGGTTTGATAAAATTATAATCCTTACATCAGTATTTATATATTTTGTTTTAATTTTATTCGCAAAAAGTAACAATTATATTATTATCAACTAAAAAGAGGTGGCTTTCTATCTGCTCGTAAAAACATTCTTAGATCAGCGGAATAGGGAAATTTACTAGTAAATGAATTCATACTCTCCATCATCATCTAGCTCAAAATAATGCGAGAAGGACTAACAGGAGAGAAAACGTAAAATATACTAGTAGATTGGTGTTCACATCTCGTCCCCTGCACTCATTCTATATATTTAATGACGAGAACCTCATTTTTAGAAAAAGGAATTTGAACAGGAAGTGTGTAGTATTGAATCGGTGTACCCATGCCAAGAATATCGGATATCTGAATTTTTTGCCGGTACCGATATCTCTCATACTAGATGAGATTTGACCTACGAGTTGCAATCTTGTCCCCATACTTTTTATTAATTTTCATTGGAGAAAAACCAAGTACCATAAAAAATGCTTCCCAAGAGTCGGAGGGGGGCTAGGTTGTTATTCGAAGGATACAAAGAGAACACATCGGACACAAAGGTGTCATTCGCGAAAATACCAAAATTCTTCATGTCAGCAAGATGACGAAAGTCTTTGCGCAGTTTTCCGGGAAGATTATACAGATAGACCTTCAGGACGTAGCGTCCCTCAGGGGCGAACCGTGGAAGTGTCATGGTAATCGTATGCGTTCCATTTATGGACTCTCCGGTATATCTTCGAACAGTATTGTAGCGGCACAGCGATGGATGCTCCTGAGAAATCAAGAAAGCTTTGACCCATACATGATTCTGGCGGACCGGTGTCCTGATCGAGAACGTAATGTTGACAGAATCGTTTTTCTTCGCTCCACCACCGGAGGAGTCCCACGGTGTGAAGCTGATGGTGTCGAACCCGTCATTAGGGTAGGATCCGATCGCCATGACACCGCCAGAAAAAGCATTGAAAAGCACGCGGTAGTGAAAACTTTCGTTTAAAATGGTGTACTGGCCGCTCGCAAAGTTGAAGTTCGATGCAGACTCTATGGGTACTTTCCACAGTACTGTGTGATCGGTCAAGTTGATCGCGATGACCCATTTTCCGTGATGAAACAACAGGTGGTTGACGGAGACGATCATGATCGGGTGGGTGGCTGTTCCCGCGATCGTCATGCACGAGACAGGGTACAATGGTTCTGGATCATGAAGGAGCTCGGAGACATTAATCTCCTCAAGGAGTGTCCCATTTTCCGCTGAGAAGTGGACCAGTTTTCTTCCGCCGCCACCCTGGAGCGGAATGCCCATGTCGATGTACCAGAACCCTCCTCGAGGGTCCATAGCAAACGAAAACCCGGTGATGTTCGAGTAGTTGATTTTCCACCGCAATGTCCCGTTCATATAGACCGCATAAATACGAGGGTTTCTGTTTGAACCGTTTAGCGTGGTATAGTTTCCATTGAACGCGTCAAAATAGACGGTACCGTTAATGAGCGTCGGGCTTGCTTGTCCTTGTCCCAGATAGGGGTAATACCACGCGACCTTGAGGATGTCAGACGGATTCGTGGCATCTGGATTTACTTCGACTGCGTACAG
>DATKKD010000005.1:0-2142 GCA_035543435.1 Thermoplasmatota archaeon | reverse complement strand
GGGGCGTGCTCGATTGCTGCCAAAAGTGATCCTCGGGAAAAACGGGGAATTTGATTGGCTCCCGAATGCTTTGAATTTTGATCGGCATCCCGCACATAAACCCTATGACATTGGGAGGTAATGCAATGAACAGGAAATGGTTGGCGTTCGGCATCCTTCTCATATTTCTTGGAACCTGTATTATACCATCAACCGCACAAAAAATTGAAAAGTCATTTGAACCGACATCGAGAGGTCGCTGGCTCTACGTCGGTGGTACCGGTCCAGGGAATTATTCAAGGATTCTGGACGCGGTCAATGATGCAAGGAATGGAGACACGATCTTTGTCTACGATGACTCAGCACCGTACAAGGAGGGTATCCATATCACGAAATCGATTTCTTTATGTGGTGAGGAGAGAACCACCACAATAATTCTTGGAGCGGTCAGTATGAACTTTGATGATGTCACTATTTGTAATTTTACAGTTGATTCTATAAACGCTGATTCGCTAATCGGAGGAGATTCTAATCTCACCATCAAACAGAATATCGTTGGCCATATTTTTGTTGGCGGTTATGACAATGTGACTGTTGCATCGAATATTGTTTCTGATGGAATGGACATCTCGAGTTCAAGGGTGACTATTACAGGAAACACGATTTCTGACGGATCAGCTTGTTGTTATCTGCTAGGAACAAATAACTGCACGATCTCCGGCAACAATCTCACCGATTCTAACTATGGAGTCCTCGTCGATATAAATTGTCAACACGTGACTATCGTGGGTAATACGTTTTCCCATTGCAGCGAACCGCTCTACTGTTGGGGAACATTACATGGAGACATAAGGAGAAACACCTTCATCAATAATCCCCGTAATACTTCAGGAATCATCCTAAATGCATGCCAGTGGACACAGGTGGTCGAGAACAATTTCATCAACACCTCAATGCACTGTATGATGGCGTCGGAATTGTGGGGATCTCATAACGTCTGGGATAGAAATTACTGGGGGAACCCTCGGTTGTTACCCAAACCAATCTACAGTTCGAATCGTTTTATTCTACACTATCTATTGGGTTACCTTATCTATGGTGGTGCTTGGGAGCCACGATACCCCTACCTTGTGCTCGTTCCTCTCTCACTTAAATATGATTGGCATCCCGCACAAAAACCCTATGACATCCGTTAAAAAAGTCCATGGGGGTTGTCATTTTTATTCCACAAAACGCAAATTTTTTTTAGGAGAAATGCCAAATTATTATCTCGTATTAAGAATACAACTTAACAGATATCTTTAAGACACAGAAGCTATTTCTTTTCCCATACGGACTTTTTCCGTAGCATCCCCAGGAAGTACCATGGTAAAAACGGCAGACCTCCTCCGAACCTGCGTCGACTGCGGCAAAGACATCTCGAGGCTCCATCATCACGCGGTCCGCTGCAAGGCATGCGCCAAGAAACGGAAGCAGCAGCAGGACCAGAAGAGGCATCGCGAAGACCGGGGACGGAAGTTCCAATGGCTCTATTTCGTCGAAGATCAGGAAACCGAGGAGCTGACGCATCGGAGCGCGAAGGGAAGCAAGCTGCGGTACTGGTTGGACAAAATCTGCAAACAGCTCACGATCCAGGACCTCGATTTCCTCCTTCTTTTATGGGATTGGCGGGCGCGCAGAAAGGAACTGACGCCGACACTACGACGAGAGTACCGCACCTGCGCCGGGATGGTCCGCGACTGGCGGGATTACAATGTCGTCAATAAGATCTTCGACAACACGTCGTTCGACGCTGAGACCGGAGTGATCTTCAACGCGGACGGATCGTACCTCACCGTCGATTTCGATGAGAACAACGAGTCGTACATCATCCGGAACAGCGAGGGCACCGTCATCTGCCAGTATTAGGAGGAAAAATCGTTCTTTTACTCTTCGAACCACACAACTAACTTTATAGTATGTCTTTTTTGTTTTTTTTTCATCGTGATTTTACGTGTACATTTTGTTGCGGGAGTACCCTCTCAACGCCTTTGATTGTGTAAAGGTTTTTTAATCAAAGCCTCCTTCCCTTTAGCATGGCTGCCCCACGCATCGACATCTTTGACTGGCTCCATGTGAATGTTCCCAAGGCGACCTACAATCTCGCGTACAGCAATATCCATG
>DATKKD010000004.1:0-2260 GCA_035543435.1 Thermoplasmatota archaeon | reverse complement strand
AGCTGCAGGTGCATAAGATCGTGAACCAGCTGACCCGTGCGGAGCAGCAGCAGATCTTTTCGCAGATGAAGGACGACGACATCCGCAGGAAGGTGCAGTCGCACGCGTCCCTGGATGAGTACCGACAGCATCATGACATGGTGGACCGCGGCAGGAGTGTGAACGGGAATGAGTAAGAGACTCATGATGCTTGGTGTGTTGTTCATCCTCCTGGTTTCGGTGCTGGTCTCCTACGGGTACTATCAGGAGACAAGCTCGAAGAGCACGAGTCAAAATGGGTCGAGTAATGCCGTGAACCCTGCGACCCTGAACAGCGAGATTAACGCAAGCCTGCTTGATGAGAGCCAGGGCGTTGAGATCGGGGATATGGTCTGACCAGAGATCACCTCCTTTTCCTTTTTTTTGTTTACCTCCTATGACCTAGGGTGGCTCTAAGGTCTACCATATGTTATTGGAAGATCATCGCATGGGGAAAACATGGAGAAAAAACCGTCAGGCTATTTGAATCTTCACTTCCATGATTATGCATGACCGGGCGCCTCTAATAATTGTAATTTTATTGCCACTACGAGGATATATCAATATTCAAGGGACGGTCCAGATCAATGCATCTGATACTCGATTCAAGGTGAGCAGGGTCGAGTTTTGGGTGAACAATTTCTTGCGAAACATGGATCACACAGCCCCCTACAAGTCATGGTCGGAGAAAGGGGTTATCAATTCATCCTCTAGGAGGTCGCGAACAACAACGCAGGAAATCAGGATTACGATGATCTAACCTTGTAGAAGATCCAATTATAAAAAGGTCCTCTATTTTATAGTGGTATTAAAATGCGAGCTTATAAACAAATTTTAATAAAACCAAGATTTAAAACGTTATTTTTATATATATGGAACCCTTTTCTTCATATATAAAATATTATACCGTAATATATATAATATCCACAAGTATACATTATTTATATGTTTCCAGGGGGCAAAGGATTTCTGTTCAACACTGGCAAGACGCGGAACTATCATAAAAGGTTTCTTAGTGTAAAAAATAATCCCGCTGGAAAGACCCTGCTTCTTTCTTTCACAGTTATCCTCATCGTTCCCTTTTCTGACTTCTCTTCACTTCACTATCACGACTCGATATCGCTAGTTCCTTCACAGGGAAGAGGAATCACGTGGGATGTCGCTATCCAATGCTCCAATACCGGTGGACAAAACGATTATGTCATCTTTGGTGAGGCTCCTGATGCGAATGACGGCCCACCCCCCGATTCTTATGATGTCGCAAAACCTCCGCCACCCATACCACCTTATGTACGTGTTTGGTTGAATGATAATCTTCCTACCCCTTACGATGTTTTATGGAAGGATTACCGGTCCTACCCGGATTCATTCAAAGTGTGGAATTTAACCGTGCAATGGATGCCGAGCAGCGGGTCGTCTCCTACGACGATTACCCTTGCTTGGAATCCTGCGTTGGTTGCTCTGAGTGAATACACCTCCGTGACCCTTTGTACAACCGATGGGACGCCCCTTCAAGACATGCGTGTCAATAGCACCTATATATTCAGTTGCCCAGCCTATATGCCACAATATTTCAGGATTATAGGTCAGGTGAGCAGTAATAATCCACCGGTCGCAAACCCAGATGCTTATAGCACAAATCAGGACACGAGTCTTTCTGTTGTTGCACCAGGGGTACTCTCCAATGATACCGATCCCGATGGTGATTCACTCACTGCCGTGAAGGTGTCTGATCCGTCCCATGGGACCCTCGCCTTTCACAGTAACGGTTCCTTTGTGTACACGCCTACGTTGCATTTTTTTGGTAATGACTCGTTCACCTACAAGGCCTACGATGGAACCGCGTATTCGAACAATGCTACGGTATCTCTTTCCATAGCTCCTTTTCATTACATATTGACTATTTCCTGCCAGGGTTCAGGGACGGTGACGAAAAACCCGGATCAATCCTGGTACACCTACGGCCAGGTAGTCACCTTGACAGCAATTCCGTCAACCGGTTGGGTGTTCAACCATTGGGCTGGTGATCTCTCGGGGAGCACGAACCCGACCACGATCACGATGAACGGGAATAAATCCGTGATCGCGAACTTCACCGCGATTCATTACACTCTTACCATCACTATTCAGGGAGGAGGCACCGTGACGAAGAACCCAGATCACCCGTGGTACCTCTATGGGACCGTCGTCACACTCACTGCAATCTCGACCTCTCATCGGGTGTTTGATCATTGGGCCGGTG
>DATKKD010000003.1:0-4542 GCA_035543435.1 Thermoplasmatota archaeon | reverse complement strand
CGCCAAACTTTTTGTCGTGAGAATCCGCATCGCTGCGCGACGGTATCAATGCTTTGATTCGCGTTTTTCTGTAACTCCGCAAGGATTTTTTTGTCATCATCGGTGATTTCAGGTTCATCGCGCATTATTACACCCGAAGATGATGGTTCTTCCTGTTATTTAAACCGTTCGCTGACGAAGTCAAATCCATCACGCCCATAATCTTTATAAACTGAAATGGATAATAATTATGTAGCATGAAAAAGCAGAGCGCAAGAAAAGCGGCATTGGATCAACAGCGGACCGAGTGGCGCAGGACACACCGGACGCTGAACGGCAGGGTTATCCTGTACCCTAACGGCACTCCTGAGCATATTAACGCACGGGGTAGCCAGGTGTACAACTGGTTCTGGAGAAAAATCCTGTTGGAGGTCCAACCTCAGGAGATCCCTGCGATCATCTCTGCACTCCAAGACAAGATTAAGGCGACCCAAGATCAAAAAAAGATACAGGTGTTTCGCACGATGATCGGGATGGCGGATGATGCATATCACCTCAAGCAGCTAGAGGGTATCAAAGAATTCGACACGGAACTTCAGTTTGAAAAGAAACCGTACTACGATACCGAGGAAGGAGTCATCTATAATAATGGGACCATCGCCACGACCGATTACAACGAGGATGAAAGCGGAATCCTGCTGCGTGACATCGAAGGCATCATCGTCGATGTGCTCTCCTCCGACGATACACGACCGAATCAACCGCCCAAAAACACCAAGAACAACGTCTACAAGAGCTGGCGGTACACTACGAAAAGTTAGTATCGCTTATTTATATTGTACTATACAGAACACTCTTTTTTGACGAGGCTGCAGGACTTCGAACAGGATTCGGCAACTGTCGTATCTTTGAGGGAAAACTATAAATGTGGGTTAGAAAATTCAATGCTGAGGTTGGTTTGGAGATGGAAAGAACGAATCTCGTGATAACAGGAGAGTGGGACAAAACGCTGTTTTATCTGTCGACATTATCTTTTGTGTTTCTCATTGGATGTCTCGTACGATTCATTGCTGGATAAAACAACGATTTTCTCCCTTTTTTTTTATCTAACCTCACTAGAACGTGGTTCTACAAGAAAATCAGAAAGCTTCCTGCAACGATTCAAAACGACAGTCTAAAATTGATACTCTTTCGTATAAATCTTTTCAAGAATAAACGAACGCACCGTCTCGAGGTCCGAATCAAGGTAGAGTGCGCCGATGATTGCCTCAAGCGTGTTCGCTAGGTTCGTCCGGTTCTTCTCCCCCTCCTGTTTCTGCTCTCCTTTCCCGAGAAGTAGGAAGGGTCCGATATCGAGGCGAATCGCAATATCAGCAAGGACGTTGTTGTTCACCAGGCTTGCTCGCCTCCTCGTGAGTTCCCCCTCTGAGAAATAGCGGTTGCTTCCGTGGAGCTGCTCAGCGATGACGAAATTAAGGATGCTGTCTCCAAGGAACTCCAGACGATCGTTGTACTCAACAGGAGAATGCGCCTCAAATGCGTAGGTCTTATGCGTGAGCGCTGTCCAGAGGAGCTCCTTGTTGTTGAACCGGTACCCGAGGATAGCTTCAAGGTGCTCAAACGAGGGGTCTTGCATGGTCCTCCCTGGATGGCCTCCCGCCTACATTAACGTATCAGTCGAGACCGAGGTACTCTGCGATAGCGGACGCGGCTGTTACGTCGTCGAGAGCCTCTGCGATTTCCTTCATATGATGGTATGGTCGTTTTCTAAGAATTCTTATCGCCCGTTTCTTCCCTATCCCGGGGACCGCCTCGAGTGTCTCCCGTGGCGCCATGTTGATGTCGAGGGGGTACGGTACCGCGGTGATCGAACGATACCCGTAGTCGACCACTTTAACGTCGTAAAAACGATGCAGAGGGAACACCCCTGGAATGCCGACGAGGAGCGGATAACTGCCGAGTTGCCTGGCGAAGGTGAGCTTCCCTTCGTACAGCTCCGTGTACAAGTCGGTAAGAATCGTACCTTGCGGGACCAGGCGGGCCAGCATCGGGCGTTCGATTGTCTCCCGCACCCTGCGTTTGAATTGTTGGAACAGGGCTTTGTGTTTGTGAACGTTGAACTCACCGATCTTAGCCATCGGCGTTCCTGGGAGAGGGATTACTTGCCGGAGGTTGATACGTCGTACGAGCAGTCCCTGCCCCATGATGGTGTTCAAAAACTCGAAATCAAGCTCGAAGGTCTGTCTCGTCTCCCCTTTGAGTCCGAACACGAAGTTCAATCCTGGGAGCAGCTCAGGCAGTCCCGTCGTTCCCCGGGCAGAGCCGACGTCATTAAGGAGTTTCACCGCGGCGAGTGCCTCCTCCGGGGATGCCTTAAGGTTGTTCTGATTTATGACTATCGGGTCGACGCTTTCCACGCCGAGCGCAGCGACGTCTCCGGACGAGTGATACTTAATGATGGTTTTTGCGATGCGGCGGGACTCGTCTGGGAACCGTGCGATGACGCCGGGGTTCGCGTTGTCGATATGGAGTGTCTTCAGGTCATGGGCGTGTGTTCGGATTCCTTTGAATAACCGTTCGACCGCCTCTGGGTTTGGTTGGGGGAACTCGGCCTCCCCCGCACCCTTCGCCATGTAGGAAAAGATGCATGGTTGGTTGCCGACACGGACATGGCGAATCCCTTTGTTGTATAAGGCTTCGATTTCCTTGCAGATGTCGTCCTGGGTCCTGAAGCTCGGGGGACCTTTGTTCGGCTCGCTGCAGAACGAACATCCACCGGTGACACTCCGTGAACACCCGCGGTAGGTCTCAATCTCGGTGATGAGATACGTAGGGAAAAAAGGATGCTGCTTCACTACAGGGGCACCGCGTAACGCGTACTTTGTGATGAACGAGGCATCGGACCTGCAGCGGGATGGGTCGATGCTTTCCGTACGCAGTTTGTTGTGTACTAACTCTGACACGACGACTTCCCCGTCACCGGTGACGATCACATCAAACACCTCCTTGACGGCAGCTGTCGCTGTCACCTCTTTTCCGCCGGCGGTCCCAAAGCCGTACCGCGCTGCGGGACCGCACAGGAGCCGCACTGGATGTTCCATGTTACTGAGGAATGCGATACACTCACGGGGATTCATGGGTAACCCGGAGAGGTACCGTCCTGGTACGGTCATCCCCGCGATAACTGCGAGGACATCGGATGTCGCACAACGTTCAAGCAGCGACCTGTCCCTTCGCAGCTGATCGACCGTGAGATACTGGATGCGGGCATGGGGATTGAAATCCCAGACCGCACCAGCGATGTACCGCGGGTACGGGCTGATGTACGGCGGGACCCCAAGGCACGTAGGCTCGTCAACGTACCCATCAAGGATGGTGACTTTCAGCATCGTTTCTTCATACAGGACCGTACTTTAAAAATGTTCTCTCTTCATTCATACGGGATGTTAAAAAAGAAGAGGAGCGAGAGTGAATCTCACCTGGTGTTTATAGAGATAGTATCGTTTTTGTACGAACCAGCGTTGTTTCAGAGGACTTTTTTCCTTCGCAAGATTTTATTTTTTTTCGGGAAAGGGTACGTATCGATGTAGGTTGGATCAGGGGCATCCGGGTTGAAGGAATTCCAGATGACGAACCTGCCCCACCGGGTTTCGCTATCCCAGACTTTTTCGAAGCATTCACTGCATAACAGGGCGTTCCTTCCCAAGGTGGGATGATAGTACTCTTCGAACAACGTGAGCTTCTTTCCACAGTTGAAGCAAACCCTTTTTTTTTCTTCAATTAAAGCGGTGCTGTTCATTTGATTCCCCCTTCCTCCTTCTCGCGATCTTATTTCCAACGTTTTACTTTAATTATTTTTCCTGGAAGATTCAGAAGGGCAGCGGCAGTGAAATGTTATAAATAGGGATACTATGAAGATGAAAATTCCTGCCGACTGCCTTCCGTCCTTTTTTCCTTCCTTCCTCTCTCAATTTGATTCATGATTCAGGGTATTTCTGGAATCCCCCGTTTTTCCTTTTGATATTTGCCTCCTTCTTTGTATATATATTTAAAAATGAAACGCGGTTCATAAATATAAATGTATAACATTGGAAAAATTCTGCAACAAAAATAACAAACCGTCACTACACTGACAATGATTAACACGTCTCATAGGATATTCTATTTCAAAATAAACAGAAAATGACCACGATTATCTCATAACCCCATAAACCAAAAATGCCCGTTTGGACGCTTTTAGATATACTCTCTCATTTCTTGGATGTTCGGGTTCGGGATATAGTTCTCCCTCACCGTGTACAGGATCTGGCTGATATTGATGTCCTGCCTTCCCGGGAATTTCTGAAGGATGAAGTCAGCGAATCTCTTTGCATGCATGATATCGGCAGCGGTAAAAATCATCATCCAATCATACTGACCATGTAGATAGTACGAACTCACTATCGTGATTCCTAACTGTTGCTTGACAGGAGCCAGCAGATTCTTGACGATCTCATCGATGTCTTTCGGGTCATGCTTAATGTGTGAGCGTGAGATGAACAAGATGAATTTTGAGAGGTCCTG
>DATKKD010000002.1:0-5431 GCA_035543435.1 Thermoplasmatota archaeon | reverse complement strand
GAGACCGCCAAACCCAAGCACAAAGCCGTAAATCACAAGGTTATCGGTCGCAAACACGTACGTGAACAAGGCAAGGATCAGCAGAAGTGAGATATCGATCTTGATCGGTATCCCTATGATTTTCCCTATCTGAAACGACGTCTTCATCGGTGTGTTCCCCTACGATTTAATCCCCGGTGTCGATCACATTCACTGGACACGAATCGGCAGCCTCTTGGGCACATTTCTGCAACGGCTCGCCGACTTCACCGTCGGCTGCGTTCCCCAGCTGATAGCATTCCACGATGCTTGCCTTCTCTCCTGCCCTGAGTTCAAAGACATCAGGGCAGGTCGACGCACAAAGTCCACATTCGATGCATTCATCTCGATCGATATGTATTCTCATAGTTCCTCCTCGATAAATCCACGAATTTTTTCTAACCTTCCTTGTCTGCTCTCTCGGTTTTTCACCGGGTTCTGTTCACCGTACAGCCCGCGATGAAACACGGGTTTCGTAACTTGATAAAATATCCCGATGGGTAGTTTTCCGTCTCGCAGCTTGGCGAGCTGAACAGCCTCCTCATACGACGCTGGTTGTTTTTCAAGGATTTGTACTCGCTCGTTGTACTCTTTGTATGTGTCATTGAACACGACGCTCGGCTGCAGCACGTCGATGAAGGAGAACCCCTCGTGTTCGACCGCCTTCACGATCAGTTCCGTGAGATGATCGATTTTCCCAGCGTACCCGCGGGCGACGAAGGTCGCGCCGACCTCCATGAGCAGTGTGAGTGGGTTGAGCGGCTCCTCGACGTTCCCTTGGGGCGTCGACGGTCCTTTGAACCCTTTGCTGCTGGTCGGGGAGAACTGGCCGGTCGTGAGCGCGTACGTGCCGTTATCATGGGTGATCACGGTGATGTCCGCATTCCGCTTTGCCGCAAAGATAATATGTGAAATCCCTTCGCCGAACGCGTCACCGTCCCCCGCGAAATCGATCAGTTTCAGCGACGGGTTCGCAAGTTTAATGCCTTGGACTGTCGCCATGGAACGGCCATGGATCGAGTACAACCCACTGAGATTGATGTAATCGAAGATCTTCCCATGGCATCCAATCCCGCTTGAAATGATGAGGTGGTCCCGTGGGATGCCATGTTGTTCAAGGATGACGACTGCCTTCTTTAACGCATTAAGGATGCCAAAGTTCCCACACCCGGGGCACCATGTGTTCTCAACCTGGGTGGACAAGGTATCAGGCATCACTGTACCTCCTTAATCCGTGCCGCAAGTTCGATAGGTGTGAACGGCCTGCCGTCATATTTCTGGATCATCGCTGTGACATCAACGCCTGCTTTATCACGCAGTAGGGCCGCGAGTTGTCCCGTGGAGTTCATCTCGATGACGATTCCTCGTTTTCCTCTGTACTTTTCGAGAGCCCAGACAGGGAATGGTTCCAGGTAAATCGGCTGGATCACGGTCGCGGGGATGTTCCCGTACTCGAGCGCTTCAAGGACGCTCATGGTCGTTGATCCGAAGGTGAAAATGAACGGTTCACCTTTCTCGTAGACATTGACGGTTCGCATCGTCTTGAGAGAGTCGATCAGGCTGTGGAGCTTTTTCCTACGTTTCTCGTGCATCCGCGCGATCCCTTCAGGTTGTTCCGATGTGAATCCTTGCTCGTCGTGTTCGTAGCTGCTCCATTTGATGACTGACGATGACGGCGGGAAAAGGAGTGGTGATATCCCGTCAGTCGTATCTTTGTATCGTTTGTATTCGCCGGACGAGTGCATGAGTGGTTCTGCCCATCTGGTTTTATCAGGGTCAAGTATCACGCTCATGGTGGTTTCGGCAAGATGCTTTTCCGTCAGAAGAATCCCTGGTGTCTGGAACCGCCAGACTAGGCCGAGCAGCTCACTCGTCAGAGTGAATGCTTCCTCGACGCTCCCAGGTGAGGCGACAATTCGAGGGAACTCGCCCTGACCGGGGGTGAGCGCGTACCGCAGCTCCCCTTGCTCCGTGTAGGTCGGAACACCGGTCGAAGGACCAGGACGTTGACCCAGATAGAACAGGACCGGTGCCTCCACCATACCTGCAAGAGAGAATGCCTCCTGCATGAGGCAGAAGCCTCCTCCACTCGTCGCGACCATCACACGGGCACCTGCGAACGACGCACCGATCGCCATGTTCGCGACCGCGATCTCGTTCTCCGGCTGCACCGCAGTGACACCGAAGCGTTTCCCGTGTGTGGCGAAAAAATGAAGAATCGATGTCGAAGGCGTCATGGGGTAGGCGAAATACAAGTCGAGACCACCCGCAAGTGCGCCGAGTGCTATGGCCTCGTTTCCGGTGATCGATTTTTTCTTCTGGTTCCCTTGTTTAAGGGTGAATCGATGACCGAGCATTGGTTCAGCCTGAAGGAACATCGAGACGGCGAACGCGATGTTCTCATCGACGCCTCGTTTGTACTCCTTTTTAATGATCTCCTCGAGTTTTTCTTTCGAAAGGCCCACCGCTGCCGCAATGACTGCGATGGACGCAAGCCCGGAGATAAGCAAGGGGTTTGAGTACTTCTTCGCTTCGGTAGTGATAGGGATTCCGACACCGTCACCTTTCGTTTCATCGGAATTCACCACAAGGATACCGTTCTTCGTGAGATGATTTTTATGAGCCTCTATGCTCCGTCGATCAAGGGCGATCACAAGGTCTGCCTCAAGGTAATGGCTTCGAATGGGGCCAACGGAGGAGCTCACCACGGAGAAGTTATGTCCTCCTCGGATCAAACTCGGGTAGTCGTTCATCTGAAACACATCGCGTCGCATCTCGGAGAACATATGGGCGGCGACGCTTCCAGCTTTGTTGGTGCCTTGGCCTGCCTTGCCGCCGATAATCACGGTGAAGAGGTCCTTGTTCATCCCCTTACTAACTCCATCTGGTTTTTTTATAGCCCGGCGGTCCATCCGCCGTCGACGACCAGCGCGTGGCCGGTCATGTACTCTGATGCCCTTGAAGAAAGATAAATCACGGTCCCGACGAGTTCCTCGGGAACACCAGGTCGCGCCAACGGAACCCTTGTCTTTATGGTCTGCTGAAAGCCTGGGTCCTTCAGGTAGGAATCCGTCATCGCAGTCACGAACACCCCAGGACAGATGGCGTTCACGTTGATGTTATGCTTCGCCCATTCCAAGGCGAGTGCCTTGGTGAACAAAATGATTCCCGCCTTACTCGCACTGTACGCTGCGGAGCCTGCAGAGCCATACAAGCCAGCGACGCTTGCGATGTTTATTATTCGCCCAGCCTGCTGTTTGATCATCTGCTTGCCGACTTCCTGGGCACACAGGAATTCACCATTAAGGTTCACATTGATGACATCATTCCAGTCCTTCTGCGTCATCGACTCCGCCGGTGCTTGTCGCACTATGCCTGCGTTGTTGACAAGTATATCGATACGCCCGAACTTTTTCACGGCCTGCTGCACCATTTTTTTAATGTCGGTTGATTTGGTGACATCAAGTGTTACCCCGAGTGAATCACGCCCAAGACGCATGATGTCATCGACGGTTACAGAGACGTCCAGCAGGTCCGCTGCGACAACGGTTGCACCAGCTTTCGCTAGGCCGACCGCCATCGCCTGTCCGAGGCCTCGACTTGCACCGGTCACGACCGCTGTTTTCGTCCTCAGGTTAAAAAGATCACTGACATTCATATTATTCCCTCTCTCGTCACCTTCAGCACTCCATGGAGGATCGACTTATTGGATCGTCAATTCCTTGGATGACTGCCACAGTCCATGAATGTTGCAATGAGACACTGCATATAACGTCCCGGACTTGTTTGTCTTGAAGAACGCATTGACCGCATGATGAGTCAGCACGGTACTTGTGTTTGGCCCATCGATTGATGATCCATGCGAGTTGAACGTGAAAAAACCTAGATTGTACACGTATTTCTCCCCCGTTGGCTTGAAAAAGAGGTTGATCCAAGCAATGAAGTGCTCTGAGGTATTTGGATGAGCGACCTCCTTGCCGATACTCACCTTCACCTCGATGAGTTCCCCTGCCTTTACCCTTGTCGGGCAGTCGATCACTGGGACGTGTTTCTCTTTTTTCCAGTCCGCGGTTTGAACTAATTCCCCTATTTTTTCCGTTTGATACGTTTGGTCAATCTTTTCCATACAACCGACACCTCTATATTCTGACGAGTGACCAACATTTTTATCTTTTATAAGCATGACTAAAAAATGAGTAAAGAATGATTAAAAAACGATTGAAGTGCTTCTTTTTTTAATTATAAATGAATCATTTTTGAATGGCAGAAGCATTAAAGATAATGTTACAATTACCTCCTTATGGAGCTTCCCTTTGGTATGGGGGCAGCGACTCTCGAGCAGAGAAAACAGTTTTACACGAAGTTCAAAATCAATAAAGCACAGGAATGGGTCGGGAGACCTCTTGTCTATGCGGTGATCATTGGCAGGCGCACCAACTTGTATCCTGAGCGGTTTCGTGATGACAAAGACATACCCCTCATCATCGATTCCTATCGCTCATTAGCAGATGTGCAACGCAGCATCCTGGATTTCTTGCCAGAGGGCGTATACTATGATCGAAATCACTACAAAGATCTCTCTCTTTGCCATGCCCATGACTTGCGTGACTCCTGGAACTGGGAGAACTTCGCAGGACAACAGCTCGCCTTCGATTTCGACCCAGAAAACGTGACCTGTCCGATCCACGGGGCGCTTCAAGAGCGTTTGAACAAAGGTCTTGGGCTCTCATTTTGCGAAACCGCATTTGAAATCACACGCAACAATACCATCGACCTGTATGAGAAGCTTACCGAGTCGTACTCCGACATTCGTATCGTGTTCTCAGGAAGGGGTTTTCATTTACATATCTTCGACAAGGACGCACAGTGTTTATCTCGGGAAGAGCGAGAACGGATCGCTGAGAATTACAAGGACTACGGGATTGACACCTGGGTTACCACCGGGGAAATGCGCCTCATCCGTCTCCCCTACACGCTGAATGGGATTTCGTCGCGGATCGTCACCCCACTCGACAAGGCAAGGATTCTCACCTTCAACCCGCAGGTTGATGCAATCCCGAGCTTTAAGTAAAGAATCACCGCTTCGCTGTTTCTGCTTTTTTCTCCTCTGTACCGTAGTAGCGTTTCATCTTCGTCTGCTCTGCCTTTTTCTCGCCCTTTTCACCATAGTACATTTGTTTTTTAGTAGAACTCCCCATGTGATCCATAAGGATGTCCTGGATCTGACGAATGTGCGCCTCCTTATCTTTTTCCAACTGCTCCCAGAGCGCCAGGCATTGTTTACAATTCTTGGCATCCTGCTTGTACATGTTCTTGATGCGATAGATACTCTTGTGCTCATCGACCGCCTGCATCATCAGGTTGTAGATATGGTTATCCAACATTATTTTCACCGGTTACATCTATTGTGGTG
>DATKKD010000001.1:0-3114 GCA_035543435.1 Thermoplasmatota archaeon | reverse complement strand
GCGGCGCGGCACGTCGACCCGATCACCGGTGGCGGCCTCATGACTGCGATCGAGGGCGGCAAAATCGCTGGCGAGGTCATCGGCAAAGCCGTGGGGAAGCAGCAGTTCGACGCCCAGACACTTGCCGAGTATGAGACCCGGTGGAAGGAGGCGTTCGGCAGGAAACTGCATCGGAACTACGTCGCAAAAGAGATCATGCTTGACATGGAGGACAAGACCTTGGATATGCTCGCAGATTCGCTCAAAGATTACAAGTTCGAGGAGTTCAGCACGCTCAGCATCATCAAGGCGCTCGTGTCGAAACACCCGTCGCTGCTTGTGAAGCTCACGCCGCTCATGAAACTTGCGCGGACGTGAGGAGGAGAGTATGACGAACTGGGGGGTTGTCTGTAAACCGAACGCGAAAAGCGCGATCGCGATAGCAAAGGACGCGTACGAGCTCCTGGGAAAACACGGCAAGGTGTGCGCTGAGGAGAGCCTCGCGAAGGCGCTCCGTGTCCCAGGCGTGTCGTTTAAGGAGATGAACAAGAAGGCTGACGTGGTGGTCACGGTCGGTGGTGACGGCACGATCCTCATGGCGCTCAGTGAGATCGAGAAACCGGTGTTCGCGATCAACTCCGGTGGCATGGGTTTTCTGTCTGAGATTGAGTCGAAGTTCGCGCGGGAGGGGCTCGAGAGGATCATCGCCGGGAAGTACAACATCGAGGAGCGGGCGAAACTCAAGGTCCTAGTCGACGGAGACCGTCTGCCTGATGCCGCAAACGAGGTCACGGTGCAGACCGCGAGGATCGCCAAGATCCTGTACCTGAACTTGTACGTGGACGGCGAGATGATCGAGTCCATGGGCGCTGACGGTGTGATCATCGCGACGCCGACCGGTTCGACGAGCTATTCGTTGTCCGTTGGTGGCCCGATCCTGGACCCGTCCGTGGACGCGATGGTGATCGCACCGCTCGCCGCGTTCAAGCTGTCCGCCCGACCGTGGATCATTCCTTTGAAGCGGAAGGTCGGGATCAAGATCCAGCCGAAGAGCAAGGACTCGAAACTCGTCATCGACGGCAGGTGCGCGACCTCGGTGTCGTCGAAGAACGACATCATGATCACCAGGTCCGAGAAGAAGGCGCGGTTCATCAGGTTCGGCGAGAGCTTCTATGAGATGGTCCGCGTCAAGCTCATGAGATGAGCCTATGGGGTTGTTCCAACGGAAGAAACCCGAGGCCGTCCCGGTGCGGTGGATGATCGAGCGCCGGTGCCTCAATCTTATTTTGGAAAGCTCGAAGTCGAATTTCCCGAACGAGTTCGGCGCGCTGCTGCGGGTCGACAAGATTGCGAAGACGACGATCACGGAGGTGGTGCTACTGCCGGGTACGATCTCCGGTGATTCGCACGCTATCTTCAAGCTCTACATGCTGCCGATCGACTACAGCATCGTCGGCACGGTCCACAGCCATCCGTCGTCCATCTCACGACCATCGGAAGCGGACCTTGATCTGTTCAGCCATTTCGGCAGGATTCATCTCATCGTCGGTGTGAGCTCGCTTGGCGGTACATCCTGGCGGGCGTACGATTATAAAGGAAACGAAGTGCAGGTGCAGGTCGTTTGAACTAAAGACAGTACTCTCCAGGGATCTTTGGAAATAGGGTGGTATCTTCTATTCTTTGGAGGCCGCACACGTACCTTGTCAGTCGTTCGATGCCGATGCCGAATCCTGCAGAGGGGGGCAGGTCTGTCTTTGCCACGTCAAGGTAGTTCGTGAACTTGGAAAGCGATTGTCCTTTCCAAAGAATTCGTTGAACGATGCGGTCATATTCGTGTTCGCGTTCGCCTCCCGAGAGCGCTTCCCCATAGCCTTCTGGGTAGATCAGATCCATGTCACGGAGGTACCCGGGATTAGATGTATCCTCTTTGTCATAAAATTCTCGTTGTTCCAGCGGGATGTCTGTTAGCCAAACTGGTTCGTGATGGAACTCCGAGATCATCGCTTCGAAATCGGTTCCGTATCGTTCGTATGCATCTTGGAAAGTGATTGTTGTAAACGGAGTTTTCGGGATTGAAAGCGTCCGGCCGAGAAGGTGGAGTTCATGGTTACAATTCTTTTGTATGGCTGTCAGTGTGGAGGCGAGCAGGGTTTCACAGAGTTGCATGATGTCCTCGCGTTTCGCATTTTTGACCTCTACATCAAGCTGTGTGAACTCAAAGAGATGCCGCCCCGTGTGCTGTTTCTCTGGTTGTTCAAGTCGGACATTTGGGGAAAAAACAAAAATTTTGTCAAGCGTCCGTAACGCGAGTTGTTTATGGAAAATCATGCTTTGGGTTATGCTGTAGTCGTATCCATAGCACTGTATGGTTGCTGGTGTTGTAGGATGATTCAATGGGTCGGTGACCGGTGAGAGGATCACCGGTGAAATCTCAATGAAGTTGTTCTCCCGGAGTTTGTCGCCAAGCGCTTTGCGTAGCTCGCTTTGAATCTTTAGGATTGCTTCCTTTTTTTCGAGGGACTTGTTCGTCATCGCGAAAGGATCCCATTATTTTTTATTTAAGCATGATGTCTGATTTTTCGTCAATAATACGAAAAAAAGTAAATTTTTTATATTATTTCCGACATTGTGTTATCTATGATTGATTCAAAAGACGAATTGATTATCGCGGAACTCAAGAAAAACGCACGCAGCTCCACGAAGAAGATTGCGGCAAACATCAGTATCCCGCGTGTCACGGTCCGCGACCGTATCCAAAAAATGGTCCAGCAGGGTATCATCAAATCGTTCAATGTCTCCATCGACTACAAGAAGATAGGATACCCTACGGAAGTGTTCATTTTCATCTCCTTCCTGCCGAACATCGATGTCTCCCAGCGGGAACTTGCGAAACGCATCGCGAAACTTCCTGGCGTCTACGAAGTTCATATCATCTCGGGTGAATACGATCTCCTTTTGAAGGTCCGTGGAAAGACGCTTGATGACATCGGGATGCTCGTGGTCGATAAGCTACGTATGCTTAAGGGCGTCGGCAGAACGATCACCTTCGCGTGCTTTGAGACGGTGAAAGAGGAACTATAACGACGAAAGAGTCCGATGTATTTCTCCTAAAGTTTTTTATACAAAACGCCGGCT